>JASFOL010000089.1:0-6010 GCA_050116545.1 bacterium
CGACACCGGTGTGTTGCCGCTTATCGGCTGGTCCAGGCCAATGTGCTTCCTGGTTGCCTGATCATACTCATCGCTGATCTCGCCCATTATCTCTTCCACCAGGTCCTCGAAGGTCAGGATGCCGATTGGACGCCCGTACTCATCTGTGACGATTGCCAGGTGGCGCAGGTCCTCACGCATCTCGCGGATGGCGGCCCTCACGTCCTTGGTCTCAGGAATGAAGTAGGCCTGCCTCGCGAAGTTCCTGACCTTGAGATCATCCCTGACGCCCAGCAGGTCCTTGACGTGGAGGAGGCCCACCAGATTGTCCGGGCTCCGCTTGAAGATAGGATACCGTGAGTGGCCGCTTGTTGAGGCCATGTCCAGGGCCTCACCGACCGTTGCTTCCTCGTCTATGGTCGCCACCTCATCCATGGGCACCATCAGGCCGGCCACCTTCACCTTCGTCAGGTCCAGCACCTTGTGTATGTGGCTCCGGGATGAAAGGCCGAAGCGCGCCTGTGCAGCGTCTTTGACCACGGCCCGTATCTCGTCACGCGTGACCTTCCCGCTGGTCTCCACCGACGAGGAGAACCTGACGAATGCCGAGGCGATCAGGGCCACGATCTTCGCAGCCGGATAGAGCAGGAAATACGCCAGGCCCAGGCCCGGAGCCGTTCGCGAGAGAACGCCGTCGGGATTGTGCCTGGCCAGCGTCTTGGGGATGATCTCACCGAAAAGCAGGATCAGCACGGTCGCCGCAAGCGTTGAGACCAGCACGGCATAGGGTCCTATCGATTCGCCCAGCCAATCGGTCATCAGTGAAGAGGCCAGCACGACGAAGACATTGGTGCCCACCAGGGTCACGCTCAGCAGCATCGCCGGGCGCCTCAGAAGCCAGTCGGCGATCGCCGCGCCCCGCGAACCCTGTTTCGCGCGGCCCCTGATCCGAAACCTGCTGCTCGTGACAAACGCGATCTCGCTGCCGGAGAAAAAGGCGACGCCCGCTATCGAGGCTGCGACGGCCAGCAGAAGGATCAGGGATCTCATGGACATGTACTTACCTCAATTTTTCGACTTCGATTGACTTCACCCGGCGGGCATCCGCTTCCAGCACCTTGAATCTCAGGCCTCTCCATCTGAGTTCCTCGCCGGCCGCGGGTATTCTGCCCAGTCGATTGATGATGAAACCGGCGACGGTCTCCGCCTGGCTATCCGCGATCGATACGCCCACAAGGGCATTGAAAAACTCGGTCTCCATTCTTCCGGGTATCTTCCACTTCGATCTTGAGACCTTTGCATAGGCGTGCTTGCGCGGGAGCCTGTCACCCACGCGATCGATTATCTCGGACAGGATATCATCCAGGGTTACGATTCCGGCGAAGCTGCCGTGTTCGTCTATGGCGACGGCGAAGTGCGCCTTGCCTGTCACGAACTCTCTCAGAAGATCCACAACCTGCTTGGACTCGGGCACGAATACGGGCCTCCGGGCGATCTCCGAAACCCTGAGTTGCGGACTCCCCTGCTTGTGCAGCAGGTCCTTGGTATAGAGGACGCCCCTTATGCTGTCCCGCTCCTCCGCATCGAAGATCGGGACCCGGGAGAAGCCCGAGGATTTTATGGTCCCCAGCGCCTCGCCGAGCGTGACCTCGGAGCTCAGCATCAAGACCTCGGTCCTTGGCGTCATTATGTTCAAGACCGACAGATTCTCGATTCTGAATATCCGGCCAAGCACTTCACCCTCGAACTGGTCAATCACGCCCTCGGCATGTCCCATCGCCAGGGCCTCAACCACATCCCCCGGTGAATCCGGTTCATAGCTGGATGGCCTTTCGGGCTTCAGCCGGTCGGCGAAAGAGACGGCTGCCTCGGTCACCCGCCTCAGGGGCTCAAGCAATCTGACCACCGCGGAGATCACCGGAACCGTGCTCAAGGACACCCGGAGGGGGTTGCTGACCGCGAAGGTCTTGGGCACCACCTCGCCAAAGATCAGGATCAGCACCGTCATCACCACAACGCTGATTCCGACCACATTCTCCTGGAAGACCTTCCCCACAAGATTGGTCCCGATGCTGGAGGCCGCGACATTGACCAGCGTGTTCCCGACCAGGATGGTCACCAGCAAATGATGTGGATCGGCCAGCAATGACTCCACTTTGATGGACCTCCTCGACGGCTTGGCACGCAGCCTTCTCACCTGGTAGGTCTTAAGGGAGAAAAGAGCGGTTTCGGAACCGGAAAACACCGAGGACAGGTAAAGAAGAAAGGCCATAAGCCCTATCTGCAAGATCAGTATTATGAGGTCCAAGTCTATCACGTCTTGTGAGCGCGACCTGTTTCATCCGCCGTCTCAGGCTGCTTCCACGCGGGAAGTTTGACGATGAAACAGGTCCCCCTGCCCTCCTCCGATTCGAAGTCTATATGTCCGCCCCAGTCGGTTATGATCCTCTTGACGCTTAGCAGTCCTAGTCCCGACCCTCCCTCCTTGGTCGTGAAGAACGCCGAGAACATCTTCTTCCTCGCGCTTTCGCAAAGGCCGGTTCCGGTGTCTTTCACCGAGATAACAATCGCCGGAGTATGAGCTCGACCGGCGGCCGGGGCTTTCCCCACACCGGGCCGCCCGGCCCCCGGCCCTGAGGCGCCATGGTGCCGGGCCGGCAGCTCCCCTGAACTTGTCCGGACGGTCAGGGTTCCACCATCGGGCATCGCCTCGAGCGCGTTTTGAAGCAGGTTGAGGATAAGCTGCCTGTATTCGAGCCGGGTTCCACAGGCACAAACGCCGCCATGATCGAAGTCGGTGATCGCCTCGACCCCGAGACTTGTCATAAGGCCTCGCAGGAGCCCGAGCGCGTCCGATACGAGGCCGGCGATATCGACGGGTTCGGCATGCCTCGCCTCGCGCCGCGCGGACCTGGCCAGCTCCTCCAGATACTCCTCGGTCTCCAGCACCTTGGCCGCTATCTGCCTCAGGGTGTCTGTAACAGGTTTTCCATCACCGGCGTCCGACGCCGCCCTCCGGGCCATCAGGCCCATCGATACCAGCGGCGCCCTGAGGTCATGCACCAGCGTGCCGGCCAGGCCCCCGAGCGCCACCTGGGTCTCAGCCCTCAGGATCTGGAGATGCTTCCTGCTCAGCTCGTCATATGCTTCCTCAAGCTGGCTCAGTCTCTGCTGGAGCCTTTCATGAAGCGAGGCATTGAGGATAGCCAGCGCCGCCTGACTGGCAAAAGTCTCCAGGAGCCTCACATCCGAGGCGTCTATGCCGCGGCGGGTGACGAAATTGTCCGCAAGGATCGCGCCCAGCTTCCTTCCCTCCGCGACGAGCGGGACCACGACGAAATCGTCATTGCCCAGCGCGTGGGCCAGGACGCGCGACAGAGGGTCTTTGTCCGCATTGCGGGCAATGAAGGAGGTGCAGGTGTCCAGGCAGGCGGCGACCGCATTGGTCCCGGGGTCCATCGGCAGGACTATCCGTCCAGCCAATTCGTTGACCGCCCCGTTCTTGGCCCTGCTGTCCGACCACCGCGCCGAGAGCGCATCCCCCAGGCTCATCCCCTCCCTGTCCATCGCTTTCCAGATCCTGGCGGCCTCACCGGAATCCGCCGGCCCCACGCCCAGCCGGCCCTTTATCACCTCTGCGTCTTCATCGACCAGCAGGAGAATCGCGCGATTGAATCCCAGTCCTCCCCCGGCCGTGACCGCGGTGAGGATCACAAGCAGCACATCGTCCAGCTCCATCGTGCTCTGCAGCGCCCTGCCGACTTCGCTCAAGAGGGTCACCTGAACCGCTTTGCTTCGCAGGTCCGCGGTGAGGGCATCCACCTGTGATGCCAGTGAGGCGGACTCGGCAAGAAGCGCGTCCAGGGTCTCGATCATCGCCCGGTCTGAAAGCCTCTTTCCCATGGAGCGGTCCCGCGATGATGTGAAGACCGGACATGAGGCGCAGCGCTCGAAGAGCCTGCCGGCGAGGCCTCGCTCGCCAGCGAAGCACGCATTGCCCGCCGAGAGCCAGCAGCGGAGATCCTCTGAGGAATGGACAAGGCAGTCCTGACGGTCGCACGCCAGCCACTCCCAGCAATGTATGGGATGCTGGCCCGAAGCGTTATTCAAGACGAATTCCTCCGCAAGGGCGCAACTACTCGAGCGCGTGCTCAAAGACCTCGTCCAGATTGTCAACGAAGATGAAGTTAAGCCCCTTCTTGACTATTTCGGGGACCTCGATCAGGTCCTTCTCATTCTTGCTGGGGAGTATCACATTCCTGATGCCGGCCCGCCGGGATGCCAGGATCTTCTCCTTGATTCCCCCCACCGGGAGCACCCTGCCCTTCAAAGTGATCTCGCCTGTCATCGCGACGTCGGCCCTCACCGGCCGCTTCGTCAGCAGCGAGAGCATGCTGGTGGCTATGGTGACCCCTGCCGACGGTCCGTCCTTCGGCACGCCGCCATGGGGCACGTGCACGTGGAGATCGTAGTTCTCATAGAAGGACTCATCCACCTTGAGCTCATCCGCACGGGATCTCACGTAGGTCAGCGCGGCCTGTGCGGACTCCCGCATCACCTCACCCAGCCGTCCGGTCAGGTTCAAGGACTTGCCGCCCTTCATCATGGAGGTCTCCACGAAAATGATATCTCCTCCGGCCTCGGTCCAGGCCAGGCCGGTGGCCACGCCCGGGACCATGGTGCGCTCCGCGACCTCCCTGAAGAAATTCCTCGGCCCCAGGTAGTCGTGCACACCCTCGGACGTGATAGTGGTCCTGCCGCGCTTGCCCTCGGCCACCTTCCTCGCGACTTTCCTGGAGATGTTTCCGATCTCCCTCTCCAGGTTCCTCAGGCCCGCCTCGCGGGTGTATTCAGAGATCAGCAGGCGAACGGCATCATCCTCAAAGGCCAGGGTCTTGGCGGTGAGGCCGTGGGCCTCCAGCTGGCGCGGGATCAGGTATTTCCGCGCGATCTCCACCTTCTCTTCGTCGGTATATCCGGGAAGCTCGATGACCTCCATCCTGTCCAGGAGCGGCGCCGGCACGGTAACCAGCACATTCGCTGTGGTTATGAACATCACCCTGGACAGATCGAAGGGAACTTCCAGGTAATGGTCGGAGAAAAACGAGTTCTGCTCGGGATCGAGAACCTCCAGCAGCGCGGCGGCGGGATCGCCCCTGAAGTCCGCGCCTATCTTATCGACCTCATCCAGCATGAACAGGGCATTGTTGGATCCGGCCTTTCTGATTCCCTGGATGATCCTTCCCGGAAGCGCGCCCACATATGTTCTCCGGTGCCCTCTGATCTCGGCCTCGTCGCGAATGCCGCCCAGGGATATCCTGGTGAACTTGCGGCCCAGGGTCCTTGCGATAGACTTGCCCAGTGAGGTCTTTCCCACTCCCGGAGGCCCGACAAAGCAGAGAATAGGTCCCTTGGTGTCCGCCTTGAGCTTCCTGACGGCCAGGAATTCCAGGATGCGCTCCTTGACCTTGTCGAGGTCATAGTGATCCTCATCCAGGATCTCCTTGGCCTTGGCAACGTCCAGATTGTCCTTGGTTCCTTCAGCCCAGGGCAGGTTTATCAGCCAGTCCAGATAGGTCCTGGAAACAGTGTATTCCGCGGCCTGGGGAGGCATCTTGCCAAGCCGGTCAAGCTCCCGGTCGGCCGCCTGCCTGGCGTCCTTTGGCATATTGGCGGATTCGATCTTCCCCTTGAGCTCCTCGATTTCCATGGTGCGCTCATCGGCCTCGCCCAGTTCGCGGCGGATGGCCTTGAGCTGCTCTCTCAGATAGTACTCACGCTGGGACTTGTCCAGCTCGGTCTTGACCTCCGACTGGATCTTGCTCCCCAGCTCCAGAACCTGCAGCTCACGATTGAGATAGCCGATCAGCTTCTCCAGGCGCTTGCCGGTCTCGTAGGTCTCCAGGATCTCCTGCTTCTCCGATGTGGACAGGTTGATATTCGATGCGATCAGGTCGGCGGCCCTGCTCGCATTGTCGATGTTCATCACCGCCACATGCAGCTCGTCCGGAAGATGCGGCGAAAGCCCGAC
>JASFOL010000090.1:0-5987 GCA_050116545.1 bacterium
AAGCGTGGACAGACCCTCGCCAAACTCGACGATGAGAAGCTCGCTGTTCAGATGGAACAGGCCACGGCCGATCTTAAGAAACTCGAGAGCGAGTACCACCGCGCCGGGGAACTCTACGACGGGCGCCTCATCAGCGACCAGGACTTCCAGACCACCAAGTTCCAGTACGAGTCCCAGAAGGCCGCCTATGATCTCAAGAAGCTGGACCTGGAGTACACCTCGATCCGAAGCCCCATAAGCGGCGTGGTCGCCGAGCGCATGATCAAGGTCGGCAATATGGTCACGACCAATCAGCCGGTTTTCCAGGTCACGGATCTGGAACCACTTCTTGCCGTGCTCTATGTTCCAGAGCGCCTGGTGGGGGAACTTGAGGTCGGGCAGGTGTCGAAGTTGACCGTTGATGCCCTTGCAGAGGAGATCTTCGCGGGCCAGGTGGAGCGCATAAGCCCGGTGGTGGACCCCGGCACCGGCACCGTCAAGGTCACGGTCACGGTCTACGACGCTTCGCGGAGGCTCAAGCCCGGGATGTTCGCGCGCATCAATATAGTGAACGATGTCCACACCGGCACGGTGCTGGCGCCAAGAGACGCCATCATTGAGGAAGACAAGGAGACCTCGGTCTTCGTTGTCAGAGACAGCACGGTATTCAGGCAGGACGTCGAGACAGGCTATGTCAACTCGGTCTATATCGAGGTCGTCAGCGGCCTGTCGCCCGGTGACACCGTGGTCACCCTCGGGAAGGGAAGCCTGAAGGACAGCGCGAGGGTCGAGTTCGTTAACGCCCGGATGGCGGAGGCTGATGTGGATGCCGGTGAAGATTCGGCAAGGACCGATCTCGCGGGGACGGGCAGAGTTAAGAACTTCGCGGAGATACCCGCCGAGGATAAGGGCGTGACCGACGATCAGACGGGTGAAGATACCGCCGAAGGCGACAGTCAGGCGGACGAAGAGACCTCGTCCGATGACTGAGATTCCGATGCCTGAGAAACCGGCGATTCCCCGGACAGACCATGAACAGAAAGCACACGGTTAAACATGCGACTGATTGACATCTCCACCAAACGCCGCGTCACGATCGCGATGTTCACGCTCGCGGTTGTGCTATTTGGCGTGGTCTCTTTCGTAAGACTCAAGATCAACCTTCTGCCCGACCTCACATATCCCACGCTCACTGTAAGGACCGAGTATCCCGGGGCGGCTCCCGCCGAGATCGAGAACCTGATCTCCAAGCCCATCGAGGAGCACCTGGGCGTGGTCAAGAATGTCAACCGTGTGAGTTCAATCTCGCGCTCGGGCCAGTCGGATGTGATCCTCGAGTTCGACTGGGGCACCGACATGGACTATGCCGGCCTGGACGTCCGCGAGAAGCTGGATGCCCTGGAACTCCCGCTGGAGGTCAGCCGGCCCGCCATACTCAGATTCGATCCATCGCTGGATCCCGTAATGCGCTTCGGGCTCTATGCCGAGCCTGGAGAGGAGCCGGGAAGCACCCCCGATCCCGGCTCCGGTATCCAGCTGGCCTCTTCCGATCCGGCCAGGAATGCCGGCTCCGGCGACCCGCACAACTCGGGCGGGTCGGGGACCCCGGGCAGCGGCAATTTCACTGAAGACGAGCTCAAGGTCCTCAGGCGCTTCGCTGAAGAGGAGATAAAGAAGGAGCTGGAAGCGTCGCTCGGTGTCGCGGCCGTCAAGGTCAGCGGAGGGCTCGAGGACGAGATCCAGGTCCTGATCGACCAGGCCCGGACCGCGCAGCTTCAGCTTCCGGTCGAGCAGCTGGCCTATCAGCTGGGCGCCGAGAATGTCAATCTCTCGGGAGGCCGGCTGGAGGAAGGAACTCATCAGTATCTGGTGCGCACCCTGAACCAGTTCCGGTCGGTTCAGGAGATCGGCGATATGATTGTCACCTATCGCGACGGCAAGCCGGTTTATCTCAAGGACATCGCGCTGGTCAGACACGGATACAAGGAACGCGAGGCGATAACCCGGCTGGATGGTCTGGAAGCCGTCGAGATCGCGATATACAAGGAAGGCGACGCCAACACGGTGACGGTGGCCCGTGAGGTGGAGAAGCGCCTGGCGCGCGTGAGACGGATTCTCCCCGAGGGGGTTCACCTGACCAAAGTCTATGACCAGGCCACATTCATTCAGCAATCGGTCAACGAGGTCATCCTTGCGGGCGTGATCGGAGGTCTGCTGGCGGTCATCATCCTTTACTTCTTCCTGAGGAGCTTCAAGGCCACGGTGATCATCTCATTCTCCATTCCCGTATCGGTGATCGCCACCTTCAACCTCATGTACGGCGCCGACCTCACGCTCAATATCATGTCCCTGGGAGGCATCGCCCTCGGGATCGGGATGTTGCTGGACAACTCCATCGTGGTGCTGGAGAATATCTCGCGCCACCGTGACATGGGCAAAGACTCCCTGACCGCGGCGAGGGACGGCGCGAGTGAAGTGTCAACTGCGGTCACCGCCGCGACACTCACAACCATAGCGGTCTTCTTCCCGCTGGTATTCGTCAAAGGAATCGCCGGACAGCTGTTCAGAGACCAGGCACTTACAGTCACATTCGCTTTATTGGCCTCACTGGTTGTGGCGCTGACTCTGATTCCGATGCTGGCCTCCCTGAGGAAGGGCGGGGATCAAGGGCCGGCCGCCACTCCCGGCGAAAAGGCACAGCCTGAGCCCACGGGCCGCTTAGCGTTCCTGAAACGCTTCCGTCGCCGGCTCTCGAGGATCCTCATCACCACGGTCCCGGTCGCGATCGTCCGCTTTGTGAGAAAAGTGGTGTCGCTCATATCAAGGGGCCTGCTGTTCGCACTCACCCCGGCTCTCAATCTCTTCCAGCGCGGCTACGGGGCCATCGAAGACAACTATCCGCCGCTTCTTAAGTGGGCGCTGGGTCACAAGGCATCGGTGATCATAACCGCGATGGTCCTCTTCGCCATATCGGTGGCATTGGTTCCCATACTGGGTGTTGAGCTGATTCCGCAGCTCTCCCAGGGCGAGTTCTCGATCGAGTTCAAGCTCCCGCCGGGAACACCTCTTGAGGTCACGGACGCAGCCATCGTCAAGGTGCAGGAGGCGGCCGGCGACATAGGCCGCGTCAGAACCTCTTTCGCGGTCGCGGGCACCGGAAACCGGATGGACGCCAACCCGGAGCAGGGCGGTGAGAACTGGGGCGAGCTCTCGGTCGTGCTGCGCCAGGGGTCACGCCACGCCGATGAGGAAGCCGTGATGGCGCGGCTCAGGAAGACCCTGGACGGCATCCCGGGTCTGCAGTACAAGTTCTCAAGGCCCACGCTCTTCACATTTCGCACCCCGGTGGAGATCGAGATCGCCGGCTATGAGCTCGACCAGCTCAAGAGTGTGAGCACCGAGATCGCCCGCAGGCTTGAGGCATCGGGCCGCTTCGCAGATGTCAAGTCCACGATGGAAGCCGGGCATCCGGAAGTCCAGATCCGTTTCGACCGCGAACGGGCGGCCGCGCTGGGACTTCCGGTTTACCAGATCGCCGACCGTGTGGTGGACAATGTCCGTGGAGACATCGCCACACGCTATTCCTGGCATGACCGCAAGATCGACGTTTTGGTCAGGGCACGGCAAGAGGACCGGAGCTCGGTCAAGAAGCTCCGCCAGCTCCTGATAAATCCCGAGAGCGATCATCCCGTGCCGCTGGAGGCCGTCGCCGATATCGTCATCGACACAGGCCCCGGTGAGATTCGCCGCGTGGACCAGGAGCGCGTGGCCCTGGTGACGGCCAATCTCAACTATGGCGACCTGGGGGCCGCGGCCTCAGAGATAAACGACATCATCCGCACGACTCACAAGCCTCCGGCCATCGGCGTGAGACTTGCCGGGCAGAACGAGGAGATGACCATGTCGTTTAAGTCGCTCCAGTTTGCGCTTCTGCTTGCGGTGTTCCTGGTCTACCTGGTGATGGCCTCCCAGTTCGAGTCATTCCTGCATCCATTCGTGATTCTGCTCACGATCCCGCTGGCTCTGATCGGCGCCGTGCTGGCTCTGGCCATAACCGGCTCCACCATAAGCGTGGTGGTGATGATCGGCGCCATCCTGCTTGCGGGAATCGTTGTGAACAATGCGATCGTATTGATTGATCTCATAAACAAGCTCCGGGCCAGGGGCATGTCCAAGCTCGAGGCCATCATGGAGGGCGGGCGCCTTCGCTTGAGACCCATCATGATGACCACGATCACAACGACCCTGGGTCTTTTGCCCCTCGCGATCGGAATCGGCGAAGGCGCCGAGATTCGCGCGCCCATGGCCATCACCGTGATAGGCGGTCTCACGGTCTCGACGCTTTTGACCCTGGTGGTGATACCCGTCGTCTATTCTGCCCTGGACCGCAAGGCCTGATGGCCTAAGTACCGCTTCTGGCATGCCGGGGCTGGTCGTGGCAAGCAGGGCCTGGTGATAGCAGACAGGGGCCGACCGGTTATCAGCCCGGCAAAACACATAAGAGGCAGTCATGAATTTACCGAAAGCGGCACTTGACCGGCCCGTCACGACGCTGATGATATTCGCCTGCTTCGTGGTGATAGGCATCATCTCAGGCCAGGTCCTGCCTCTTGAGTTCATGCCCGAGCTCAGCGTGCCCTTCATGGGAGTCGATGTCCCCTATCCCGGCTCCACCCCCGAAGAGGTTGAGCGCCGCATCACCCAGCCGGCCGAGGAAGTGCTTGCCACGATAAGCGGAATCAAGCGGATGAGCTCATACTCCCACGAGGACGGTTGCTGGATCGAAATGGAGTTCGACTGGGGAGTGGATGCCGACGTCAAAGCGCTGGAGGCCAGGGAGAAGCTGGACGGCATCAGGCACATCCTTCCCGACGATCTTGAGCGTTTCTATGTCAGGAAGTGGTCCACCGAGGACATCGCGATGCTGATGATCCGGATCTCGAGCAGCCGCGACCTATCAGATTCCTACGACATGCTGAACCGCAACCTCAAACGCCGGGTCGAACGCATACCTGGAGTGTCAAAGGTCGACCTTTATGGCGTCGAGCAGAAAGAGATCAGGATCAATCTGTCGGCTGACCGCATCATTTCGCACCGGATCGACATCGGCCGCCTGGTCAGGGAGCTGGAGCGGAGCAATTTCCTGGTAACCGCCGGCAAGATAACCGATGGGGGAAGGCGCCTGGTCGTGCGTCCCGTCGGGGGACTCTCAGATCTGGAGAGCATCAGGAACCTTGTGGTGGCGGGCGGCAATGTTCGCTTGAAGGACATCGCCGACGTGGTCTATGACACCCCCGAGCTCGATTATGGCCGCCACCTCGACCGCAATTACGCCATCGGGCTTGATATCTTCAAAGAGGGCGGAGCCAATACCGTGGAGGTCTCGGAGGCCGTGATCAAGGAGATCGAAGCCGCCGGCGACCTTGCCGAGATGGCCGGAATCCGCATCTTCTACCTGGACAATCTCGCCGAGGGCATAACCAGCTCGCTGAACGAGCTTCTGAAATCAGGCATCCTCGGAGGCCTCCTGGCCCTGGTGGTGCTCTTCTTCTTCATGCGGCGCATCGGCACCACCCTGATAGTGGCCCTCTCGGTGCCTTTCTCGATTCTTGTGACGATGGCCTTCATGTACTTCATGCACATCTCGCTCAATATCCTCACCATGATGGGCCTGATGCTCGCGGTGGGGATGCTCGTCGACAATGCGGTGGTGGTGACCGAGAGCATCCATCGTCACCAGATCCTCAATCCGGGGGCGGGCCGGGCGTCCATAATCACCGGGGTGAACGAGGTGTCGCTTGCCATCACCGCCGGCACGCTGACCACCGCGATAGTCTTTCTGCCCAATATCGTGAGCCCCAGTGACCAGATAGCCGTTTATCTGAAGCACATCGCCACCGCGCTGGTGATTGCGCTGGGATCATCGCTTATCCTGGCGCAGACCGTGGTCCCGCTTCTGGTCTCGAAGGCCAGGCCTCCAAAACACGGCATCAAGAAGACCGTGATCG
>JASFOL010000091.1:0-5986 GCA_050116545.1 bacterium
CCAGACTGACATCCACCGGCACCCTCAGGGACGCCGTTTTCGACAAGACCCGTCTGGGTGAGATCTCCTGGGATCTTGCTCTCACAGACTCGGTGCTCAGGCTCACCCGGGTGGCCTTCGGAAGCGGTGATGAGCGGGGTGAGATCCGGGGAGATGTGCCGCTGGCCGTATCCATCCTGCCGTTCGAGAGCAAACTGCTGGACAGACCGATCGATGTGGCATTCCAGGTGGAAAACGGAAACATGGGGCTGATGTGCGACATATTCCCCAGGCTCAAGGTCTGCTCCGGAGAATATGAGGTCGATCTCAAGATCGGCGGCACCGTGACCGATCCCGAATTCGATGGTTTCGTCAAGCTCTCGGATTCCCGCCTTAGGATGGAAGGCATCGCCCAGGACATCCTGGACCTCGACCTGGAGCTTCTGGCCCGGGGCAAGAGTTTCGAGATAGCCAAACTGGTGGCAGAAGGAGGGGCCCTGAAGGCGAATGGGTCCTTCACCATGAGCGGGACATCGGTGTCCGACTGGGACCTTGACATAAGGCTCTCGGACTATGAACTGACCGAGTTTGAGGATTTCTATGCCCGGCTGGACGGCGATCTGTCCGTGACCGCGGCCGAGATCGATGCGGGTGCAACGGTGCCCAGAATCTTCGGCGACCTGACGGTTGAGGAAGGAGAGTACTACTTCTCACCCGACGCCGGCGGCGACGGCGGATTCATTCCGCCCACCGACCGTCCGGCATGGATCATGGATGTGGAAGTCGAGATTCCCAATGACTTCTGGATCAAGGGGGATGTCGTCCAGGCGGAGCTCCAGGGCGATTTGAGCGTCAGAAGAGGTAGGGAGGGCCTATCCGTTCTGGGAACGCTGACCACCCTGAGGGGAAAGTTCAGCGTGTATCACAACAGCATGCGGATTTCAAAGGGAGAGTTCAGATTCATTGATGTCAAGAGCTTCAGGAATGCTTATATTGACTTAGAAGCTTCTTCCACTGTTCTGGATGAGAGGGTTGACTTGAGAGCCACCGGATATCTTGATAAGCTGGATATCTCCGCGACGTCCGAGAGCGGATGGAGCGAACAACAGATATTCGAGGCGCTTCTCCTCAGGCGAGGCGTGGCCTCGGACGACCAGGCCGGCAATAAGTTCTTCTCTGACGCCTTTCTGCAGTCCTGGGGCACGGCCCTGGTCAACCGGTTCGGGGACAACGTGGCCCGGGAGCTTCATCTGGACCAGTTCGGAGTGGAGGTCGCGGGTGGCGAGGAGATAGATCCTATCGCTTCAACCTGGGTCACTTTCGGGAAATACGTTTCAAGTAGCGTTTATGTCCAGTATAGCCAGTCCCTGGGCAGCCTCTATGGTGATCTCTATGGTGACAGGCAGAGATTCACGCCCGTGGACCTGGCCTATCCTGAGCGACAGCTCTCGGTGGAGTACAGGTTCAGCAATAGACTGTCGATAGAAGGGGAGACCGGCACTATCAATGGCCTTGAGTATTTCGACTTCGACGTGAAGTTCCGGTTCGGGTATTGACGAGGGGGGAAGGGAAGATGAAGAGAGCCATTCTGATAGCAGTGATCGTGCTTCTGGTGCCCACGCTCCTGTTCGCCTTCGGCAAGAACAAGATCCAGTACCGGGGTTTCAAGTGGTCGATCCTGAAGGCGGAGCACTTCGACCTTTTCTATTATGAAGGTGAGGAATTCCTCGCCGAGCGCACGATCCTGCTGGCCGAGGCCAGCTATGACAGCCTGAGCACCTACTTCGGACATAGCCTCTCGCGTCGCGTGCCGATCATGATATATAAATCCCATGGCGAATTTCAGCAGACCAATGTGACTCTGGAGCTTTTGGGCGAGGGCGTGGGTGGTTTCACGGAGCTATACAAGAACCGGGTTGTGCTTCCGTTCACGGGTTCCTATGAGGAGCTCAGGCATGTGATGATGCATGAGCTCACCCACGTGTTCAGCTTCGATATGCTCTACGGGGGCCTGCTCCAGTCGGTGTTCGCCCGCCAGTACATGTTCTCGCTCCCGCTGTGGCTGACCGAGGGCCTGGCCGAGTTCGCATCGGAATACTGGGACGCCGAAGCCGAGATGGTGATGCGCGATGCCGTGCTGAACAATTACTACTTTAATCTTCACCAGGACGTGCAGGGCTATCTTGCATATAAGCAGGGCCAGGCGGTGATCAGGTTCATCGCGCACAAGTATGGCCGCGAAAAAGTCTCCGACATCCTCCAGAATATCGCTGTGGCCCGCAATGCCGACAAGGGGCTGATGGCCTCGATCGGCACCGATGCGATGGGCCTGAGTGAGGCGTGGCTGGACTATGTGAAGAAGCAGTACTACCCGGAAGTGGCGGTCCGCGACGAGCCTGAGGACGTGGTCACCCGGCTCACCGATCACCGCAAGGACGATTCCTTCATAAACACGATGCCGTCGATCTCACCCGACGGCCAGCTGATAGTCTTTCTTTCCGACAAGAGCGGGTACGATGATGTCTACCTGATGTCGGCCCTGGACGGGAAGATCATCAGACGGCTGATCAAGGGGGAGCGGTCCCAGGACTTCGAGTCCTTCCACTACCTGGCTGCGTCCTTCTCCTGGTCACCCGATGGTGACAGGGTCGCGGTCGTGAGCAAGCACAAGGACAGGGATCACATCTACCTTGTCGATCCGCACAATGGCAAGGTGAAGCGCCGGATAAGCCTGGACTTCGATACCCTGTTCCGACCTAGGTTTTCTCCCGATGGGAAGTCGATGGCTTTCATAGGCGCCGACGACGGCCGCCCAGGCATATATCTGATGGATCTTGAGACCGAGAAAGTGGAAGCGCTGCATACGGGGGCGCTGGAGTATCTGGACTATTCATGGTCCCCGGATGGAAAGCGCATCGCCTTCACGGCCACCGCTCCGGGCGCAATCGATTCGCTCGAGCTCTTCAACATGGTCAATCCCAGCAATAAGCCTCAGCGGGATATCTTTCTACTGGATGTGGACGATGGGTCGGTGGAGAGGGTGACTTATTGCGGGTCGGAGGACGTGTCCCCCGTGTGGTCGCCCGACAACAGTCACTTGCTCTTCATCTCGGATAGAAACGGCACCTACAATGCCTATGCCTACGCCTTCGAGGACTCGACCACCACCCAGATCTCAGATGTACTGGGCGGTGTGTTCAGCCCGACATGGTCCGCCAATGGAAACCGGATCGCGGTGTCCGCGTTCCAGGCCGGTGGCTGGGACATATATGTGGTCAAGGATCCTATGGAAAACCTCGAGGCGATCCGGACCCAGAAGGAACGCGACTGGGAGTATGAAGCACCCTGGGTGAGCGAGATGCGGGAAATGGCTGCGGCGAATGCCCCGCCGGCCGCGGAGGGTGCCATGCCGGTTGCGACGGATAGCCTTCGGGCCGCGGCGGACAGCCTTACGGCCATGGAGGGTACTGTGCCGGCCGCGGCGGACAGCCTTACGGCCATGGAGGGTACTGTGCCGGCAACGGAGGGTGGCATGCCTGTCACCGGGGGTACCATGCCTGTTGCGGAGGGTACCGCGCCGGCCGCGACGGTCACCCCGCCGGCCACACTCGAACCGCATGAGGCCGACAATCAGCGGACCTCGGTGAGGACCATGAAGGACTATGAGAAAGTGCCCTACCGGCTGCGCTTCTCGCCGGACTGGGTGTCGGGGGCTTTCTCTTATAACTCCGCCGACGGGCTGGGAGGAATGACCCGGATCTCGGTCAGCGATGTGCTGGGGAATCACCGGATATACATAGGAGCGGACTTCTTCGCGTCGTTCGAGGACATCGACTTCGTGACCAATTACTGGTACCTGCCGCGAAGAGTCGACTATGGCTTCGGGGTCTTTCACTTCAAGAACTACTACTACTCGAACCGAACCACGATGGGTACGCCAATATCCCCGAAACTCGAAGACAGGCTCTTCTCGGAACGGAACTTCGGAGCGGTGCTGGCGCTCACGTGGCCCCTGGACAAGTTCAGGCGCTTCGATCTTGACTTCACGGGCATGAGGATATCCCGCGATGTCTACAGGGATCAGGGCGGTGTGATAAGTCCCGATCTGCCGGTTGAAGAGCACCAGGATGAGGACATATTCATCCCCAGGCTGGCGTATACAAAAGACACCACGATATGGGGCTATACCGGTCCGATAGGCGGTTCGCGCTTCACGATGAGCATCGAGCGAAGCATAGTAGACGGTCTGGGAAGCGATCTTTCCTTCACCACCGCGACGCTGGATTTCAGGAAGTACTATATGTTCTCAAGAGGGACACAGCTTGCGGGCCGGATCTTCGGCGCCACCAGCCAGGGGGACAATCCCGCCTATTTCTATCTGGGTGGAGCCAATACGCTCAGGGGTTATCAAGACTATGTGTTCGAGGGCAACAATCTCGCGCTGGCCAGCGTGGAGCTGAGGTTCCCCTTCATTCGCCAGCTTGTGACCGGCGGCCCCCTGCCCTTGAGCCTGGGTGGGATAAGGGGTGTGTTGTTCTTCGACATGGGCGGCGCCTGGTCTGGCCACTTCACCGACGTGACATTCGCGCATAAGGTAAACGGCGGGGACCAGCTCAAGGACATGTACACCGGCTATGGCTTCGGGATACGCATGTGGTTCTCCTACTTCTTGATGAGGCTGGACTTCGCGTGGGCGACCCAGTTCGATGGCAATGTGGTCAGGAGAACCCACTTCAGTCTCGGGGGAGATTTCTGATTGGATCTCCTCGATAGCCTCAACCCCAGACAGAAGGAAGCGGTCACTCACCCCGGCGGTCCATTGCTCGTGGTGGCGGGGGCCGGCAGCGGCAAGACCCGCGTCCTGGCCCACAGGATAGCCTTCCTGCTTTCCGTGATGAAGGTCTACCCCTCGGAGATACTTGCCGTCACATTCACGAATAAGGCCGCCGGCGAGATGGGAGAGCGGGTCAGGGGACTGGTGGGAAGGGCGGCTCATGGCATGTGGATGGGGACCTTCCACTCGGTCTGCGCGCGGATGTTGAGAGTGGAGGGGAAGATACTCGGCATATCTTCCGACTTCAGTATCTATGACGATCGCGACCAGATCATTCTGATGAAACAGATCATGGGCGATCTGGGCATATCACTGACCAAGCTACCGCCGCCGGCCGCGCTTTCGAAGATCAGCTGGGCCAAGTCGAATCTCCTGAGTGCCGAGGAAGTCGCTTCGATGGCGGGCAATCCCTATGAGGAGCGGATTGCCACCCTGTACTCCGCGTATGAAGAAGCGCTCAGGGAGAACAATGCGCTCGACTTCGATGACCTGATATCGCTGCCGGTCAGGCTCTTCAAGTCCTCGCCCGAGGCCCTGGAGAGGAATGCCGGACGGTTCAGGCAGGTGTTGATCGACGAGTACCAGGACACAAACCGGGCCCAGTACGCGCTGGTGCGTTTGCTGTCCTCGATTCACAGGAATGTCTGCGCCGTGGGCGACGATGACCAGTCGATCTACCGCTGGAGGGGGGCGGACATCACCAACCTCCTGAACTTCGAACAGGACTTTCCCGATGCCACCGTGATAAGGCTGGAGCAGTCGTACCGGTCCACCAAGACCATACTTGCCGCTTCCCAGGCCGTGATCAAGTGCAATGTCCAGCGCAAGGACAAGGAACTCTGGACCGAGAACGCCGTTGGAAGAAAGATTCTGGTTGCGGCGCTCTCCAGCGAATGGGAGGAAGGAGAGTTCCTGGCGGGCTCGATCGAGCGGGCGGTGAGGGACGAAGGCAGGCGCTATTCAGACATCGCGATTCTCTACCGGACCAATGCCCAATCCAGGGCGATCGAGGACGGGCTGAGAAGAGGCGGGCTCCCTTATGTGATAGTGGGCGGCACCAAGTTCTATGAGCGCAAGGAGATCAAGGACATACTCGCCTACATGAGACTGCTGGTCAACCCGAAGGATGCAGTCAGCCTTGCGCGCATCATCAATGTGCCGAACCGCGGCATC
>JASFOL010000092.1:0-5960 GCA_050116545.1 bacterium
TATGCTGAGCCGCTCGCCTACGAGGACATCGAAGTGGATCCGAAGACCAGCCTCGGGGCCGTCGCCGATGTCTGCGGGGTGGACACCTCCTATGTGCTCGAGCTCAACCCTCACCTGATCAGAGGATGCGCTCCGGACGGCAAGTCTTTCTACCCGGTGCGGATACCTGAAGGGAAGGTGGAGGTTTGCAGGACCGGTCTCGCCAATATGCCGCGCGAAGAACGCATAGCGTCCACATTCCTCACCCCGACAGTCAAACACAAGGTCAGGCGGGGAGAGACGCTGTCGGGTATAGCTTCCCGCTACAGTGTGAGCGTCTCCGACATCACCGCCGCGAACAGCATCCGCAATCGCAACAGCATCCGGATCGGACAGGTCCTGACCATACCCGGGGGCGACTTCCGCGGGCCCGCTGACCGTCCCGGGATACACGTGGTCCGCAAGAACGAGACCCTGAGCAGCATCGCCAGGCGCTACGGCGTCCGGGTCAGTGATATTGAGCGCTGGAACAGCTTGAGCTCACGCGACCTCATATATCCGGGGCAGAAGCTGGCCCTGGAAGCCGGGCAGGTAAGAGACGGCTCGGGCCTGGTCCACCGCGTGAGCCCGGGCGAGACCCTGAGCGAAATAGCCGGTAAGTACGAGGTTTCGCTGAAGGAGATTCTTGCCGCGAACAATCTCGGCACCAATTCACTGATCTATCCCGATCAGAAGATAAGGATTCCCGGCGCCGCCGCCGCTGCGGCAGGCAACGGCCTTGCTGTCTACAAGGTGAAGAGCGGCGACACCATCAGCGGCATAGCCTCGGAGTATGAAGTCTCCACCGACGCGGTCCTGGCAGCCAACAATCTCGCTCGAAGCAGCAGGATCTATCCCGGGCAGGAGTTGCTTGTGCCTGTATCGGGAGCGACCGGGTCATGTGGCAAAGCCACCGTCCATGAGGTCAGGCGCGGGGAGAGCATCTACTCGATAGCCAAGAAGTACTCCGTACCCTGTGAGGAATTGCTGAGCATAAATGATCTCACCTCCAGCGCCGTTATCTATCCCGGCCAGATGATCACGGTCAGCCAGGCATCATCCTCGCTGTCTTCCGCGAAGCACCACAAGGTCACGAGCGGAGAGACCATATCGGCCATAGCCCGGCGGTACGGGGTCTCCACCCAGGAGGTTCTCAAGTTGAATGGGCTGGGCTCAAGAGACAGGATCTATCCGGGCCAGACGATAAAAATACCCTCCATGTAGAAGGCAGGTTCTCAGCCCAGGTTCTCCCCGCTTTTCACCTCAACGGGTCCGGTTATATCCGGTGAAGTCTGCACCAGGCAGTTCCTTCCTATGGTCGATCCGGGAGGGAGGAAGGTGCCTTTTCCGGTGACGCTTATCCCGCCGTCAAGTATGGCCGGGTATGCATGGTTGGGAGTGAAGTCGACCCCTACACCCACTTTGGAGTCTTCGCCCACCACCGTATTGCCGTCGAGGATTGCCAGGTTGATCCGGGCCCGCGCCGCAATGGAGCAACCCGGGAAAACTATGGAGTTTCTTACCACGGCGCCCCTTTCCACAACCACTCCCGGGGAGATGATTGAGCTCTCGACCGTGCCTTCTATCACGCAGCCGTCGGAGATCAGGGAATCCTTTACCCGGCTTCCCTCAAGGACACGCGCCGGCGGGAGGTCCTCAGTCTTCGTCAGAATAGGCCACTCAGGGTCGTGCAGGTCCACGGGCGGCTCCTGCGAGAGCAGGGCCATGCTGGATTCGAAATACGAGGATATCGTGCCCACGTCTCTCCAGTAGCCCTCGAACTCATAGCCGTACACACGGCCTCTGCCAATCAGCTTGGGTACGATATCTCTGCCGAAGTCGTGGGCGGTGGCCGCATCCTCCTCCCGCAGGGCCTCGGACAGCACCTTAGAATCGAAGACGTATATGCCCATCGAGGCCAGATTGCCCTTGGGCGAACTGGCCTTCTCCTCGAACTCGGTTATGCGCTTGTCACCGTCCAGCACGCAGGTCCCGAACTTGAAGGCCTCCTCCGGTGGCACTTCTGTTATTGCGACCGTCAGGTCCGCGTTCTTCTGCCTGTGGAACTCCAGCAGCCGCCTGTAGTCCATGCGGTAGACATGGTCCCCACCCAGAATGAGCACGGATTCGGGATATCTCTCCTCCACGAAGTGCAGGTTCCTTCGGACGGCGTCGGCGCTGCCTTCATACCAGCGGCGCTCCACATTGCCTATGTAGGGCTGAAGTATAACAACCTCGCCCCCGCGGCCCGTGAGGTCCCATGGGTTTCCGAAATCCAGATGCCTCCAGAGCGAGCGAGGTTCATACTGGCTTAAGACGAAGACCTGCCGGAGTCCGGAGTTCACGCAGTTGGACAGCGCAAAGTCGATAATCCTGTATGTGCCCGCGAAGGGAACCGCGGGCTTGGCCCTGTGCGCCGAGAGCAGGAGCAGGCGTTTGCCCGAGCCCCCCGCGAGGATTATGACGAGATCCTTAGCCATCGCTCCTCTCTTGCTATTGTCTCTCCGCAGACGATGTCCCTGCTCGGGATCAGATCAGAAGTGACGTCGGGCCCGATAAGGCAATTGCGTCCTATCCTGACGCCTCCGGGTATGACCGCGCCCTTCCCGACCACGCTTATCCCCGACCGGACCACCTCCGGAAAATCGGCATTGGGAGTGGTGGGGTTTCCATAGCCGATCACCGCGCCCTTGCCTATTCTCACCTTCTTGTCCAGGATGCAGCCGTCCACGACGGCGTTCTTCTCGATCTGTGAGTCGGAGAAGATGATGGAATCGGTCACCCGGGCTCCCCGGGCGATCCTGACCCCCGGGAAGAGTATGGATCGCTTCACCACTCCCTCGACGAGGCCACCGCTTCCTAACAGAGAGTCCTCAACATCTGCGGTCCTGGTGATCAGGCTGGGAGACTGACTTTGAGTCTTGGTCATAACCGGCCAGGTTCTGCCTGACAGATCCATGGCCGGTTCCCTTCCAAGCAGGTCCATGGAGGAGTGATAATACTTATCCAGCCAGCCGATGTCCGCCCAATAGCCGTCGTGAACAAAAGCTCCGACCCTGGATTCCGCTATCAGGGGCAGAAGGACGCCGAAAACGAGGTCATGGGTGTCCGCATCCATCGACTCGAGCCTCTCGAGCAGGAAGTCCCTGGAGAAAACATAGATCCCGAGAGACAGAAACCTGAACTGGTCTCCCTCAGGCGGCTTCTCCACAAATGTCCTCACCACCCCATTATCATCGATCTCCAGGGCCCCGTACCGCCTCAAGGTTCCCTCCGGCTGCCGCCTCACTGCCACTGTCACCGGCGATGCGGAGCGCGAATGATGGTCGATCAACTTGCGGTAGTCCATCTTGTATACCTGGTCCCCCGAAAGGATCAGAACGTGATCGCTGGAGGAGTCCCGGAGCACAGATATATGCTGCCTGAGGGCATCGGCCGTTCCCCTGAACCAGCTGGATTCATTGCGGTCGGCGAACGGTTGCAGTATGGCAAGGCCGCCCTGCTTTGGGCTCAGATCCCACGGGTCCCCATTCCCTATATGGGCGATGAGCGAGGCGGGATTGTACTGGGCCAGGACGCCCACGTCCCGGAGTCCTGAGTTTGAGCAGTTCGACAGGCAGAAGTCTATTACGCGGTACTTCCCCCCGTAGGGAAGCGCCCCCTTCGACCGGTAGGCTGTCAGCACAGGAAGATCATTGCTTGCGCCTCCGGCCAGGATCATGACCAGGGTTCTGTCCATATCCAGATCTCTCCGCCTATTCTCTCGCGGTCCGCAGGTTTTCCCTGGCGATCTCATTGTCAGGATCGATCGCGAGAGCGCGTTCCCACATCTCTATCGCCTTGTCCACGCTGTCCATCGCCGCATAGGCTGTGCCCATATTGAGGGCGATATCCGCATTGTTAGGGTCGAACTTGAGCAGGTCCTTGAAATGCATCAGGGCATCCGCCGGCCGGTCGGCCTTGTACAGGTATACACCCAGCTTGAACCTCAGGGGTATGTTTCCGGGATCGACGGTCAGGATCTTGCCCAGGACATCACACGCCCTCAGGTCCTGGCCCATTCGGGAATAGGTGTCTGCAAGCCGGGTTGCAGCCGGCACATTGTAAGGATTGATCTTCATCGCTTCTTCCAGGGTGCTCGCGGCCAGAGGGTAGTCACCCATTCTGTAAGCGGCGTCACCCATCAGGGAGAGCGTGATGAAGCCGCGGCCGACATAGTCCAGTTCCTTCTGCAGTTCCGTCCGGGCCTCCTCCACCGAGCCCCGCTCAAGGAGGATATGCCCTATCATCTGATGCAGTCTCGGCTCATAGGGGTAGGTCTTCTCCAGGTCCCTCAAGGCGGTCATCGCCTCTTCCTCTCTGCCCGTCATCACCAGCAGCTCCGCCCTCTCTATCTGAAGCCGGGGATCCTGGGATTCGAGCAAGGCCCGGTCGAGCACCGCCAGTGCTTCTTCGGACTTGCCAGCCCCGCCGCGTAGTTTGGCCAGCGAGATGCTGGCGTCCGCCAGGCCGGGGGAGAGGCCTATCGCTTCATTGTAAAGACTCTCGGCCCGGTCGAAGATTTCGGCATCGGCATACGCGTCGCCTGCTATCACCAGGTTACGAGCCCGGTCGAGCTTGCGTCCCGGAAGCTGGAACATCACGATGATCAGGACAATGCCCGCCGTTACGATCGCGATCACCCTGGTGGTCCTGCGGGCCTTGATACTCCTGACGAGTTCAGCCACGGTGAACCCCGTGAACATCGCCAGGAAGGGAACCACCAGCATCTTCTCGATATCGCTGATGAGATAGACCGAGGCCAGCAGAGGCAGAAAGAGCGTGTACAGGGCAAAGCCGAGAGAATTGCGGCGCAGGCCGGCCACCAGGCCGAGAAGCCCGAGGGCCGCGATCACCGCGAAACCCAGCAACCTGTTCTTGAGAAGGACCGAGAAGTCGGCCACATATCTCATGTCCAGGTTGGACGGGGGGTTGGAAGGACCCCAGAAGATGCCCAGCTTCTTGAAGAACGCCCCTGCACAGGCCGCCGGATTCGAGGCCAGGTCCTCGGCCACCCGGCCGCCCCAGTGCCTGTACGCGTCCACCTCGGACTCGGCTTCGGGGTCTTCGATTCTCGCCAATCTGGTCATGTCACGCTGCCCGTCCAGACGGCCGGTGCAGGCAGTCGCCCTGTAGGCGCCCATGCTGCCGCCGATCCCGATCTCGAATTCGGGCTGGAGGGTGGTGCCCCCGACACTGCCGGAGCCCATCAGGGCATGCCATGATGAACGCAGGGGGAAGTAGGCTCTCTGGTCGGTCTTCAGCAGCAGAAGGTGATAGGACAGGGGTAAGATCACGAAGCCCACGATCAGCATCACGGTGGCCTTCCGCAAGCGGGGCTCTCTGGAAAGCAGCAAGTGGAGAATCCATGCCGGCAGCGCCACGATAGACACGAACCGGGTGAGGAACGCCGCTCCCGCCAGAAGGCCCGAAACAGAAGCATTCAGCAGCGGCCGGTTCCTGCCGGCGCTTACCAGGGCATAGGCGCTCGCGATCAAGAGAAACACCGCCAGCGTGGTTTCATTGATCTCCGAGGAGAAGAAGATGGCCGGACTGAACAGGGCAAGCACGATTGAGGCAACCGCAGCGGCCAGCCTGCCATAGACTTTTTGTGTGGCGCCGTAGAGCAGCAGAACGCTTGCGCTGCCCAGCAGGCACTGGATCACCCGCACGATCGTGAGGCTCTCGCGGAACAGGGTGTAGACAAGGGCGACAAAATACGCATAGACCGGCTCACGAAAAGCCGGCGCGGCATCGACCCAGGTTATCGACCGCTTGAATGCTGCCCATTGCTCGAAGAACGCCGAGTCCAGAATGGGCTGGTAGTAGAACGCCAGGTTCCTGGTCTGGAGAAGCACTATCAACCTTACGGCGAATGCCGCCAATACGATTGCGGCGGGAAT
>JASFOL010000093.1:0-5953 GCA_050116545.1 bacterium
CGGGTGCCCAAACCGGCGGGACTCAAGGGAGCGCAGGATCATGCCGGCCTTCGCGACCTTCTCGCAAACGGCGAGATAAGGGCCGCACTGGTCATAGGAGAGGATCCGATGGCCTGGGGGAGGACCGGAGCCTGGTTTGAGAACATCGAATTCCTGGCGGCCATGGACTGGACCAATACCGAGACCACCCAGTATGCCGATGTGGTGCTGCCCGGCTCCACATACCTTGAGACCGCGGGCACAAGATGCAACTTCGAAGGCCGGGTGGCCAAGTTCGCCGAAGCTGTCGAGCCGCCGGCGGGCATCTCAGGCCGGGGCGTGCTGGAAGGATTGGCCGCCGAGTTCGGCATTCCCGCCAGCGACGATCTCACCGCCGACCTGGCCCAGATAGTCGGAGACAAGCTTGGATCATTGAAGTCCTTCTACTGGAATACGGGACAGGACCGGGAGCATGAAGGCGCGGCGCGCCTTGTGCCGACCGGTCCGGGAACCGGAAGAGTGGCCATTCAGCCCCCGCTCACTCACGGCGAGAAGTACAAGAAGGAGATCCGCGAGGTGGGCACCGGCAGGTTCCGGGTAAGGTCATAGACGCTGCCGGTCATAGGAGCGGCCAGAGATAGCAGCTGCCGGGGACAGAAGCGTCCCTGAGAGGCCTGGTACAGCAGCTGCCGTGCACAGAAGAGGCGGGAATGATACGGCTCAAGAACCTCTACGACTTCATGGAAGGCAATTTCGACTACCTTCTTGTCCTTGATGATGATGAGCGCCTTATCCACGCCAGTGATTTCTTCCGGAGAGACTGCCTTCCCGACGGATACGCCGACAATGAGACCACCCTGGAGGGGCTGGTCACGGACTTTTCCCTGAGGACTTTCCGCTCGGCGATGGCCAAGGCCAGGGCCGGCAATCGTGTGATAGCCGTCTTCTCGCCGCCGGGTGATGAGGCCTGCTCTATCCCATTGAAGGCCGGACACTCAGCCACAGATGAGGGTGGAGTCTATTTGTTCTTCGGGAACAAGTTCGAGGGCCTGAGCCAGAGAACTGAGTCGGAAAAGGACGAGCGCATAAAGGAGCTCGCCTGCCTCTACAGGGTCATGGAATGGATAGAGGTTTCCCCGACCATAGATTCCTTCTTCACCGAGCTGCCCAGGTACCTGAGTTCCGGGATGCTCTATCCCGAGGAGGTCGTGGTGCACTCGGTGTACGAGGGCGTCAAGTACGGCCAGGAGCCGACGAAGGACAATCAGATCTCCGTGACCCTGGTCGTCGGCGGCAAGGAGAAGGGTGTGATCCAGGTTGGCTACCTGGATGAACAGCACCATCTGCTCCCGGAAGAGCAGAAGATGCTCAATGAGATCGGCAGGACCCTCAACTTCGCCCTGGAGCGCCGGGAATACCGCGACAAGCTCCGAATGAAGCAGGATGAGGAGAAGGAATTCTCCAACCGCCTGGAGAAGCTGGAGTCCGAGATCACTGCGAGAACAGCGGAGCTGGAAGAGCAGCGCGAGAAGCTCAATGTCGTGAATTCCTACCTTGACCGGGTGAGCGACGGCTGGGAGGAGTCCAAAGGCAGGCTGGAGACCATGTTCGAGGCCATCCCCGACGAGGTTGTCCTGATCGATAAGAACCACACGATCGTGATGACCAACAGGGACGATGTACAGGCCGGCGGGCATTGCTATGAAGGCCTCTTCGGCAGGGAAAGGCCGTGCGAGGACTGCCGCCTGGCCAGGATCCTCAAGGACAAGACCCCGCTGACGATTTCCATGAAGCATGACGGCAAGTATCTGCAGGTCCACGCCCTGCCTGTCTACAATAAGGACCACGAGGTTGACGGAATCCTGGAGTTCTACAGGGACGTCACCCTGGAGAAGACCTATGAACAGCAGCTCCAGCAGGCGGACAAGCTGGCCTCGCTGGGCCAGCTGGTGAGCGGCATCGGGCATGAGATCAACAATCCCAACCAGTTCATTCGCGGCAATATCAAGATCATCAAGCAGTCGCTGGACGATATGCTCCCCATCGTCGATGGTCACTACGGATCGCATCCCGATCTCAAGATAGCCAGGCTGAAGTATGACTTCTTCCGCGAGCACATCATGACCCTGGTCGATGATATGGCTCACGGCTCTGAGCGCATCAAGGCCATCGTGGAGAGCCTGCGCACCTTCGCGCGCAAGGACGAGGGGCTGCTGGTGGATACCGTGGACATAAATACCCTGATCGAGGCAAGCGCCAGGCTGGTGCACAATGAGGTGCATAAGCGGGCGGACATCGAAACGGATCTCGCCCCCGACCTTCCGACCTTTATCGGCAATTCCCAGAAGATCGAGCAGGTGCTGATAAACCTGCTGGTCAATGCCGGCCAGGCCATGCCGGACGACGGGCGGGGCCTGATAAAGGTGCGTACCGGGGAGGAGAAGGGCAATATAGTTGTCGAGATTGAGGACAATGGCAAAGGGATGACCGAGAAGACCAGAAAGATGATATTCGACCCCTTCTTCACGACCAAACGGGCGAAGGGCGGAACCGGACTGGGGCTGGCCATAGCTTTCAAGATAATCAATGAGCACAATGGCAGCATCTCGGTGGCAAGCGAGCTCAATGTGGGCACCACTTTCACGATCCGGATACCTGCCGGCAAGAAGACGCAGGTTGCGGCCAAGGAAGAATCATGAAGCAAATACTGATTGTCGATGACGACCCTGCGGTCACCAATTACCTGATGGTGTTCCTGATGCAGACCGGACTCTTCGAGACCACCGTGGTCAATGACTCAAGAGATGTGGCCGGTCTCCTGGAGGGCGATCCCTTCGACATTGTTCTCCTGGACATGGACATGCCCAATGTGAGCGGGATGGACATCCTGGGTAGCATGCGCGCAAAGGGGATGGATACCCCTGTGGTGGTGCTGACCGGTGTCAGCGACGTGGACCTGGCGGTCAGGGCGATGAAGCTGGGGGCATTCGACTATCTGATCAAGCCGGTGGACGATGATAAGTTGCTCGAGGTCCTCAACAATGCGATGGAGCACAGCGTTCTCAACCGCTCGATCGAGACCCTCCCGGAGGAGCTGGCACGGACCGACCTTGAACACGCGGACGCCTTTGAGCATTTCACCACTCAGGACCAGAGCATGATCCGGCTGTTCCACCAGGCCGAGAAGGTGGCGTCCAGCGACCTCAACATCTTCATCTGGGGCGAGAGCGGGACCGGCAAGGAGGCGTTGGCCCGGGCTATCCACGCCGCCAGTCCGCGCAGCGAGAAGCCTTTCGTCGCGGCGGAGGCCGACAGCCAGGACCCCGGGACCTTTCCGGCCTTCTTCTTCGGCCAGGACAAGACCTGGAGCGGGACGCGCGGTGAGCAGCCCGGCATTCTGGAGGAAGCCAATCACGGGACCCTCTTCCTCAATCACATAGACGCCCTCTCGGCGCCGGTTCAGGTCAGACTGAAGCGGTTCCTGCAGACAGGTGAGTATTACCGCGAGAACTCCACCCAGGTACGCAAAGCGAATGTCCGGATGGTGGTCGCCTCGACCAAGGATCTGGCCAGCCGCGAATACCAGGACAAGTTCTCCCGCGACGTGCTCTATCACCTGATGATCAACTCGATCCAGATGCCTCCGCTGAGGGAGAGGCCCGGGGACATACCGCTGCTGATGGGCAAGTTCCTGGAACAGGAATCCAGGCGAAGCGGCAAGTACTTCGAGGGCTTCTCGGAGGAGCTGATCGACTATCTCAAGAGCTACAGCTTCCCCAACAATGTACAGGAGCTGAGGACGATCATCGCCGGAGCGGTTGCCGGTGCGGAGGGCGGCACCATATCGGTCGACATGCTTCCCCCTTCGGTAAGGCAGATGATCGAGGCGGACAAGGTTGCCGGACCGGCGGAGTTTGTCCCGAGGAAGCTCGAGGATGTGGTGAAAGAGTTCGCGCTTCAGACCCTGGAGCATTTCTCCGGCCGCCGCGATCTTGCCGCCACCGAGCTCGGAATCTCGCTCGAGGAGCTCGACCGCCTCACCAAGTAACCCAAATTCAATTTTGGGGTCAGGTACTCGAATTTGAATTCAATTTTGGGGTCAGGTACCGATTCTTGAATTCAAGAATCGGTACCTGACCCCATTCTTGAATTTGCCCGCTCTTGCACCTGGCACCGGAGCGGCATCAATCCAGCAGACTCTGAATCTTCTCGATGGTGAGCGGCGCAGAACCCTCATAGTGGTTGTTGACATTGAGATAGGCCGACACTCCCCGGGCAAGCAGATCCTGCAGCATTGCCTTGAGCCGGGCAAGCTCAGCATCCTTCGGCTCGATGATCTTGTTCCATATCGATCCGCTTTTGGCCTCGATTCCCCTGCGGTCAGGTCCATGCAGCCGGATCACCGTGAGGTCCTTCACCATCTTGCCCATCTCACGGTAGGTTTCAAAGATCGAAGGCATATAGTAGCCCTGGAGAAAGACATGGCCCATGCCTTTGCGGGCAAGAAAGTCGAAGTAGGCCGTGTTGAGGTACGTCGGGTTTCGGGTTTCGACGCAGTAGGTGAAGCCGTCAGGGCAGGCCGACATGAAATTCCCGAGTTTGTCCAGAAACTCATCCTGAGAAGCAATCTTCTGTCTGTTCAGATACTCAAACTGAAGCATCAAGGGTCCCAGACGATCGCCCATCGGAGCCAGGCTCTCCACAAACTCACGCATCAGGGTGGGGGACAGGAAGTGGGGATTGGGTGTGAGAGGTTCAGTTCTGCTCTTCCGGTAGAAGTGGGTGAGCGTGATGCTGTTCGGGACCTTCACGGAGAACTTGAAGTTCTCCGGCACCGAATCGACATAGGCTCTTACCACATCGGGCCGGGGAAGCGAGACCTTGTCCGGGCCGTGAAGCGACCAGAACCACTGGTCAATTTCCACCGTGTCATAATGCGCCGCATACTCCTTGAGGTGATTGATCCGAGGCTTTTCGGGGTAGATCAGGCCTTTCCAGGAGTCATACTTCCAACTGCAGGTTCCTATCCTGAGTTCTGCCACGATTCCTCCACGGTTTCACGACTCGTCCGGGTGCATTCTAATCAGAGCGGCCGACTGTGTCCACCCGCGACTTCATGCGACGGGCGGGCTGTGGCCCCCGGCGGCCTACACAGATGTCCGCTGGCGAAGCGAGCTGCTTTCTGCGTTGCGGTGAACCAAGGGGCCGCAACACTTGAATTCGGTTCCATTGTAGTGATAATCTCCAGGCATGCTCAAGCCAGTACGGTTCATCGGAGAGGTCATTGAGGTCATCTTCGATCGGCTCCCACTCTACAAGAAGCGGCCGCCGTGCCCGGATGGCTTCGTCTGGAAAAAGGAGGCCTACAGGGTCACGGAGACCCTGAATGAGTGGCAGGACTTCTCCCGAAAGGGGCGCATGGCCCGCAATATGAGACCGAAACATCATGAGGCCGCCCTGAGTCAAGGCTCATGGGGAGTGGGCCGCACTTATTTCAGGGTGCGGATCGCAGAGGGACGGGTCTTCGACCTTTACTATGACCGGGCACCCTCGGGAGGTGCGGGACGGGAGGGCGGTTGGTTTCTCTATCGGGAACTCCAGGAGGACAGAGCCGGAGAAGACAAGCGGGGAGGAGATGAAGCTTAAAAGCGAAGCCAGACAGGAGATTAACATGCAAAAACGACCATGTTGTCCGCCGCTTGCGGCATTCGTTGCAGTGATAGTGGTGTTTGTCTATTGCGCGTGTGCCTGGTGTCAGGGCGACGTCGAGCCTGCAGCCGACGATTGGACGGGAACACCCGAGCAGAAGATTGCCGGCCTTGCCACAATCTGGGCGGAGGCCAAGTATGCATTTCCATCCTTCGCGTATGTGCCCGACCTCGACTGGGATCAGAGCTTTCAGGACTTCATTCCACGCGTGGTTGCTGCGAAGGACAGGGACGAGTATTACTGGACACTTATGGAGTTCGCAGGG
>JASFOL010000094.1:0-5928 GCA_050116545.1 bacterium
TGCCGAAGACGTGACCCACATAGCTTATCTCATAAATGATACGGGTATCCCCGGGGCCTGGAAGGACGCCGGAGTCAACTCCAACAGATTCTACCCGCCCTCGGGCCAGGTCTACACGGCCCCGCTTGGCATAACCACCATATATGTCTGGGTGAGGGATGATTACTGCGAGTTTGGAAGCACCAATACGGCGGTGATAATGATCCGCGGCGAGTAGGCGGGGGGCCAGCCAGCCCCAACAAAAAAGAGAGTGCCCGGGGGCCGGTTTCAACGGCTTCCCCGGGCATTTCCTCTTAGCCGATCCCCGAGTTTCCTTGATTTCTTAGGATAAGTATATCACAGATTTGCCCTGAAGTCAATCGCTGCTTACACGTGAGTTCAGCGGCTTCGGTGACGCGGCGGTGCGGGCATCCGGCCCGCGGGCTTCCAGAAACGCTCGACCGGCGACTCCTCCTCCCCACCGGGCGTGCCGCTTCCCTCGCTTCCACCTCCCTTGCCGCCCTCGCTCCCGCTGCCTTCCGGCGACCCGGAGACGAACGCCTTGTCCTTGCGCCTGGGCATGATCCTGAAGGACTTATCTGCGGCTTCAATCACCTCGTCATGCAGGCCCTCGGCCGCGATGGTCTCGGTATACTTCATGCGGCCCTCGATGATATCCCTCAGGTAGAAATCGATCTCTTCCTGGCTGTAGAAGTTCCGGGGATCATATCTGGCAAGGTCTTCACCTTCGACCCGCGCGATCTGCTTGGTCCCGAACATGCCTTTCTCATAGCCGTTCACGCCCTTGAGGTCACCGCGCTGGATGGCCGCCATCAGCTTGATGGGAACCCGCTCGGCCTTCTTTATGAAGTGCTTCTTCTTGATGCCGTCCTCTTCGCGCTCCTCGATGATCTCGCCGAGGCCGCCGGTATTGTACTGGAAGAAGCGCACCTTGCCGGGGTACTGCTCCACCAGGTGCATCACGATATCATGGAACCTGTTCACCTTGCGGCCGCGCGATCCGATTATGAATGGGTCGGTCCCGACTATGCGCACCGACTCGCCCGCCTTGGCCGGCTGCGACGCGAAACTGTGGGTGGACTCGCCCCAGAGATATGCCAGCACTCCCTGCTCGGGGGTGAGCTCCTGGGCAAAGGGCATGATGGTGTTTCGCCGGGTGATGAAGGCGAAAACTATGCCGTCCAGCTCATCGAGGGAAGGAAGGTCGATGCTTTCACCGCTTATGTCCAGCTTCTTCCTGCCCACTTTGATCCAGAGCTTCTTTCGCTTCATCACCGAACGGCCATTGGCGCAAAGGGTCTCATCCAGGAAGTCCGCGTTTCCCTCCGAGTCGATCATCACATTCTCAAAGAGCGCCGACTTGTCGGTGAGCGCATTGTACAGGGCTTCCTGGAGATTGGGATCGACATCGGTCTTGACGAAGAAACCGCCGTCCTCGCTTCCAAGCGCGGAGCCGTCCTTCTTGAGGAAGACGATATCGTCCTGGGTTACCTGGGTTCCCTCACCCGCCCTGTAGTCCAGGCCGAGAGGGTGACATGACCAGGTGGACTTGCCGGTCGCGGTGAGCCCGAACATGAAGACCCCATAGCGGCGGAGCTCCCCGTGCGGGTCCAGGACGGTGACGATCTTGGTGCCGGCGTGGAGCCCCAGCATGCCGAGCTCGTCGGCGCACCACATCGACTGCCTCAGGAAGCCCTTCTTGTCCTCGCCCATATAGTCGGTGCCCAGCGCGATATTGATATTGTGCTCGGGCAGTACCAGCACCTGCTGCCTGATATTGTGTTCTTCGGGTATGTGGATCATGGTGAACTCGGGCCCGGGGTCCTTGCTCGCTTTTCTGACGGTGTGGCCCCACATATAGGGAATCCGGTAGTTCTTGGCATCGGCGACCGACATATAGAGATTGCAGACCGGATTGAATTCGGGGTTATTGCCTATCTGCATCCTGAGGTGAACGAAGGGAATGGTCCTCATCAGGTGGAGGACATTGTGGAGTTCCTCCGGGGCATTTGCCACGATGTTCTTCTGGAGATCCGTCAGTTGAGACTGGCGAATATAGGGACTGCCCAGGTACACGGTTTTGGGCGCTATCCGGCTGGACACGGCCGCCCTCCAACCATATGAGCCGAACTTGGTCCTGGTACCCGTCTTTATGGCCGGCTCTCTCAAGTCCTCATGATTGACCCGCTTGATGTTCTTTCCGCTCAGGAGCGGCATGAGATTGTCCGCGAATCTCTTATAAGCGTCCACGTCAAATATGTCAGCCAACACCAACCTCCGTATTATCGATATCAGTCTTTGGCATTCTTTACCGCCGGAATTATACTCCCTCTTCCTCCCAAAAGCGACAAAAAATGGGACCGCGCCCTCATCTGCGAGCATAAGGGGGCGCCGTCCCGCTTCTTAGGAGGCAACCTGTCATCCTTGTGGGAAAAGCTCCGCGCCACGATGGAAATAGGTGCCTGGCACCTTTTTCCGGGGTTGCATATTTGAGGTTGCGGCAATATAATCCGTAGCCGTGGATAAGTATGTCCATTGGACTGCAAAAGTAAATCCTGAAGGGGGATGTTTCCATGACTCTCGGCTCCTGGATCTTGATCGCGGCGATCGTTGTGATCGTAGGTCTGATCGTGATCGCGCTCAAAAAGCAGTACCGCAAGGTCGGGCCCAATGAGGTCCTGATTGTCTCCGGTGGTGCCAAGCGAACCGTCACCGATCCCGACGGCACCAAGCGCAAGATCGGTTACCGGATCCACATAGGCGGCGGCACATTCGTGATGCCTTTCATCGAGAGCGCGGAAGTTCTCCCGGTCGAGGTGTTCACGATCGACATGAAGTTGCCCGAGGTCTTGACCGAACAGGGCATCGCCGTCGAGACCAGCGGAACTGCCCAGGCCAGGGTGCGCACGGACGAACCCTCGGTGAGACTCGCGGCCGAGCAGTTTCTCGGAACCGGCATCTCGGGAATGCGGGAGATCTCGAAGCAGATCATAGAGGGGCACATGCGCTCCAATATCGGCAATATGACCGTCAAGGACCTCTACCGCAACCGCGACGAGTTTGGGGACAAGGTGGAGAAAGGCGCTCAGGCCGACCTCGACCGTCTGGGTCTGGAAATAATCTCCTTCTCCCTGACCGACATCACCGACGCCCAGGGTTACATTGAGTCGCTGGCGAGGCCGCAGATAGCCAAGGCCAAGGGTGACGCCGCCGTGGCCGAGGCCGAAACCGAGAAGGAGGCCACCATCAAGTCGGCGATTGCCCGCAAGGAAGGCGATATCGCCAAACTGAAGGCCGAGACCGAAGTGGCCGAGGCAACCCGGGACTATGAAGCCAAGCGCGCCGAGTACCAGGTGGTCGTGAACCAGAAGCGCGCCAATGCGGACGTGGCCTATGAGATCGAGCGTCAGAAGATGAACCAGATACTCAAGAAGGAAGAGGCCGAGGGCATTCTGCTTGCCAAGAAGAAGCAGGTGGAAATCGAGGACATGGAAATAAAGCGGCGCGAGAAGGAACTGGAGGCCACCGTGAAGAGGCCCGCCGAGGCCGAGAGCTACCGCCAGGAGATGGAAGCCAAGGGCCGTGCGGTCGCGAGGAAACTCGAGGGCAGCGCCGATGTGGACATCCTGAAGGCCCAGGGCATTGCCGAGGCCGAGGCCATGAAGAAGAAGGCCGAATCCTGGTCCCAGTACAATCAGGCGGCGGTCTACCAGATGCTGATCGATGCCCTTCCTGACATTGCCAAGTCGGTGTCCGAGCCCCTCTCCAAGGTGGAGAAGATAGTGATCGTGGGCGGCCAGGACGGATCGCTGGGCGCCTCGCGCGTGACCGGCGAGGTGGCAAAGATACTTGCTCAGCTTCCGACCATCATCGAGTCCCTGGGCGGAGGCGAGCTCAAGAAACTGGTATCAGACCTATCCGCCAGGCAGAAGGACGGGGAAGACAAGTCCGGCCAAGGGGAATAAACCATGGTATCGCAGAGAGTCTCCCAGATAGGAGCATCTGAAACCTTAAGGATATCCGCCAAGGCCACGGAGCTTAAGTCCCAGGGCATAGACATCATCGACTTAAGCGTCGGCGAGCCCGACTTCCCCACGCCTGCAAACATCAAGGACGCCGGCAAGCATGCGATAGATGAGAACATAACCAAGTACACCCCGAATCCAGGCCTTCTTGAGCTTCGAAAGGCGATCGCCGGGAAACTCAAGCGCGATAATGACCTGGTGTATGAACCCTCTCAGATCCTGGTATCCTCCGGCGCCAAGAATTCGCTCTACAATCTCTTTATGGCCATCCTTGATGAGGATGATGAGGTAATCGTCCCCTCCCCCTACTGGGTCTCTTATCCCCAGCAGGTCAAGCTTGCCGGGGGACGCCCGGTCATAGTCGACACCAGGGAGGAGAATGGCTTCAGGATCACGCCCGAGGAATTGAAGGCAGCCATAAGCTTCAGCACCAGGGCCATAATCATCAATAACCCCAGCAATCCCACGGGCTCGGCCTATAGCCGGGAGGACCTCAAGGCGGTCTGCGAGTTGGCGGCCAAGGAAGGCCTCTACATCGTCGCCGACGAGATCTATGAGAAGCTGGTATATGACGGCTTCCGCTTTGCGAGCATCGCCTCGCTCTCCCCCGAAATAAAGGCCAGGACCATCATCATTAACGGGGTGAGCAAAGCCTATTCGATGACCGGCTGGCGGCTGGGCTACGCCGCCGGCCCGGGGAACATCATTGCAGCCATGGCCAAGGTGCAGAGCCACAATACTTCAAATGCCTCTTCGGTCAGCCAGATGGCCGCGCTCGAGGCCCTTAAGGGCCCCCAGATGGATGTCTCCCGGATGGCGTCGGAGTTCCAGAGAAGGCGGAACTTCATGCTCTCAAAGCTCCGGCTGATCCCCAATGTCTCATGCCTGGAGCCCCAGGGAGCGTTCTATCTCTTCCCCAACTTCTCCGCGTACTATGACAAGGAGTACGAGGGGATGCTGATCAGGAACTCCGCCGGACTGGCCTATTACCTCTTGAAGTACGCCAATGTGGCGATCGTGCCCGGAAGCGCCTTTGGAAACGACGACTGCGTGCGGCTCTCATACGCCAACTCCATGGACAAGCTCGAGAAGGCCATGGACAGGATCGTGGACGCTGTCTCCAAGCTGCGCACCTCGCGCAGGACCACCCGGATCACTCTGGACAATGTGATGACCCATGCCCGGGGCTGGGCCGAGAGCGAGACCGATATCTCGATGCAGCTGAGAGAATCCCTTGTGGGTGAGGTGGACGAGCACCTCAAACATGATCACTACTATGAGTGGAATGCCAATATAGCGGGCGTGGTGGTGCAGCTTCGCACCAATGTCAAGCACCTGCACGAATTCTGGGTGGAGAACTGGTATCCGTCCGAGCTGGAGAGCGATCTTGAGCCGCACGCCATCATCTATGCGGCCGACGGCATCCCCGGGCGCGAGCCCCGGGCCTTCTACAATGCGGAGTCGCGGACCGGCGTGATCTTAAACTGCGATTCCTATGACCAGGTGAGGCGCTGGGCACTGGCTCTGGTGACCGATATCGTGGAGCGTCTCTCCGAGACCCATACTCTCCACGGCGCATGCCTCGACATGGGCGGCATGGGCCTCGGCCTCATAGCCCCTCCGGGCGTTGGACGAGGCACCATCTGCTATGGCCTGGCGCAGAAAGACGGGGTCAAAATCCACTCGAATGACTTCTTCCTGGTCCGCTACACCCGGACCGAGGCGGTTGCCGACATCTCCGAGCGCAAGTTCTACGTGAGGACCCGGGTGGCAAAAACCTTCGACTATCTCGCTCCCCTCTTCGATAGGAGCAAACTTGAGAATGTCGTGACCAACAAGGAAGACTGCCAGAACATCGAGTGTGAGAACCTGGGCAAATGCGATTTGGACCAGGGTGCGACCC
>JASFOL010000095.1:0-5913 GCA_050116545.1 bacterium
ATAAGGGTCTCGCACGGGAGGAAGGTAACGCCGTTCATAGGACGGCACATAGTTGGGGAAGCTCTCCGCCGTCCGCCTCTGTTTGTAGTCCCAGGTGGCCTTGCCCAGCATGAGCACCCTGTCCAGGGGATACGTTTCATATCTTGAGCGCAGGAAGTCCCTTATCGCAGTGACGTCCGGAAGTCCCCAGCCGAATTCATCGTAGATCTCATCAACAGTGACCACCTCTGCCGACCGGAAGTCAGCAAGCTCATTGGCGGCCGTTAAGAGGTCATCGTGGGTCACTATTATGTAAGGCCTGTTCTGTCCCGCGTACCGGATATTGCTGATGTCCGCCAGCGCAAGCCCGTGCGGGGTCATCAATGCGTCCCGTGTGATCAGGGCATACCTGCGCCGCGCATTCCGGCTGAGGGTGTCATACATGGTCGCCGTGAACTCGGCCGTCCCCGTTACATCGAAGCCGGTAAGCTCCCTCACGCCGAACTGGTCGGTCACGTCAAAAGCATAGGCTGGAGCCGAAGCGAACCCGCTCACATCGTATCTCACCATGTCCGTGGTATCGGGCGAGACGAAGAAAAGCTTGCCGCCGTCGGCCTCAAACTCCCGCCAGTAGTAGATGTCGAACCATGCCAGGTAAGGCTTGATAGAACAGATCGTCTCTTCCTCGTACGGCGGCGGAAGTTCCCGGGGCAGATAGACCTCGACGATCTGGCGACCACCCTCGATCAGAGAACCCTCACCGTATATGTCGATCACATTCTGGGCGGTATACGACGCAAACCACGTGGTGTCCTCAAGCGCCGCACTGTTGAGCCTGATGATAGCACGGTAGTAAGCTTCCGGGCACTGCAGCGGAAAACTTCTTATGGAGTGGGGATCTGCCACCCTGACCTTGAGCACCGCCAGGGAGTCCACATCCGGAAACGGCGTCCTGGCCTCGAGTGTGGCCACATTGCCTATATTCAGGATTCTCCAGTACCACCCGTCATCCGCGTAGATATTGAAATCCTCGAAGGAGTTGATTTCAGTGTGCACGCGCTCATAGAAGGACTCTGGCTGATAGTAGGAGCACCCGCTGCACTCGGGCAGCTCAACCTCTTCCATTCGAAGCGGAGCCTCGGTGAAGCTCCCGCCCCAGCTCAGCCAGTAGTAATTATAGTTGGAGAAGAAGCTCTCATTGTGGTCCTCCGGCCCGAGCTTGCGGTCATAGAAGTCGGCCCAGTCGTTCACATTCAGCGCATAGAAGATGATGCAGTCCGCCGGATCGAAGTTGCCGTCGCCGCCGTCCTCGACCTTTATCGGGACCAGCCTCATCCAGTCCGGATTATGCCCGGCGAGCGTCTCCTTGAGAGGAAGCCCGCCGCCCGAATATGCTCTCAGCGTTGCCGGGTCAATGCCTCCCAGGCTCATCCCGAGGGCGGCCAGATCGGCGCCGGTGACACAGTAAACGCCGGATGACTCGATCTCGACCTTGACCCAGTTGGGTGAGCTGGTGAAGTAGTCACCCTGAAGGGCCGCCCTCTTGAGGGGCACCCTCCAGGCCTTCGCCTGTTCATGGTTCAGGATCGCCCGGCTGTAAAATGCATCCTCCTCGCCACCTGCCAGGTTGGCTCCCGCTAGGCCGGTCTCGAATGTCCCGGAGATGCCGACCCTGATGCGGAAGGCCGTGTGAAGCACGAGGTCTCCCGTCTCATCGTCATAGACGAGCGGGGTGATCCTCAAGCCCGCCACCCTCTGGCGCTTAAGATAGCCAATCGGCCGAACCGTGGCCGGCTCCCGGGGCAGATCCTCAAGGGCGCCGCCCAGCCTGGCCAGTGCACCTGAAGACTCATAATGCTCTATTTTACTTGAAGTTATGCCAATCACATCATATGTAACATCAGCGCCTTCGGGTATCCCGATCAGGTAGGATCTCACCGGAACCTCGAGAAGAAGCGAATCCTCAAGCAGGGGTTCGAAACCCTCGAGACGAACCCCCAGCCAGCGTCCGGCCTCACTTCTTACCTGGCGGACCTCTCCGGCCTCGAACAGGATACCGACCTCACCGCCGCCGCTCCCTTGAAGCATCACGTTAGCGTGCGCCGGACCGGAAGCGGCAAGGAGCAACATCCAGCCGGCGAGAGCTGCAAACTTGAACCTCACTTGGAACCTCCCAGCACTAAGACCAGGGCGACTACACAGATCGAAAACGCCGACATCAGGATGGCGCCGGCCGGACCTGGGCCAACCCTGGCCTGACCATGCTTGATCAGACCCGAGTGGGTCGGAAACACCTTGTGCCTCTCTTCTATGATGCCTGTCTTCCAGAGCAGGTTTTCCACGTCGGGGACCACCGCTCCGGCGGCCCCGAACAGGATAGGCGAGAGCCCCGTGAAAGCGAATATCCCGACCAGAAGACCGACGGTCAGGGCTGCATCTATCCGGTAATCCTTGAAGTCTATATGCGGGACCGCGTCCAGTGGGATGTGGGAGACAAATCCGATAAGAAAGGCCCCCAGCCGGCTGTCCACCAGGACACCGATCACCGCCCCCGCCGCCACATGGGTCACTGAGCACATGCGCTACTCTATCCTTTCGGCCTCCTGCTCCAGCATCACCGGTATATCATCCCTGACCGGGTAAGCAAGACAGCACTTGGCGCAGAGCAGTTTCGAGTTGTCCTCGTCGTACTCAAGTTCGCCCCTGCAACCGGGGCAAACCAGGATTTCGAGCAGCCGCTTATCGAGAGCCATGACACATTCCCCCAGCTACAAAAATCCGGGCATAGCCAGGCGCCCGGTGGAATAGTCTATTTATCAAGTCTCCCCTCCAATTCAAGGGGAGCCGGAACCGTCTTAATTCTAACCACCGAAGGGCTTTGCGTCAAGGCCATAATCACTCGATATAGGTACCCATCCTGGAGTACTTCTCGAGTCTCCGTTCCAGGAGCACCGGGACAGGTGTCCGGGAAAGCGCGTCCAGGTTCTCGACAATTACCTTCTTCAGATTCTCCGCGGCCACCCCGGGGTCCCGGTGAGCCCCTCCGGTGGGCTCAGGCACCATGCCGTCCACCACGCCTAGCTGGAGAAGATCAGGAGCAGTCAGCCTGAGGGCCTCGGCCGCCTGTTTGGCCTTTCCACGGTCTCCCCAGAGGATCGCCGCGCAGCCTTCGGGCGATATCACCGAATATATGGCATACTCCATCATTATGACCCTGTCCCCCACTCCGATTCCCAGGGCGCCTCCGCTGCCCCCCTCACCAATGATGATCGCCAGAATCGGCACCGGCAGCCGCGACATCTCGAGCAGGTTGCGCGCTATGGCCTCGGCCTGTCCCCTCTCCTCAGCCCCTATGCCCGGGTAGGCCCCGGGGGTATCGACCAGGGTCACAAGGGGCTTGCCGAACTTCGCGGCCATCTTCATCAGCCTCAAGGCCTTCCGGTAGCCCTCCGGGTGGCACATTCCGAAATTCCTGTTGAGGTTCTCCTTGGTGTCCCTGCCCTTCTGCTGGCCGATCAGGACCACCCTGTGACCCTCGATCACAGCCAGGCCTCCGATTATAGCCTTGTCCTCAGAGTACAGGCGGTCGCCGTGGAGCTCGGTGAAGTCAGAGGCGATCATCTTCACATAGTCGAGGCTGTAGGGGCGAAGCGGATGGCGGGCGAGCTGGACCCTCTCCCAGCGGTTCAGGTTCTCGTATGTCTCCCGCCGCTTCTTGTCCGCGATCCGCTTTAGCTTCTCTATCTGCTCGCCGATCTCAGGATGCCCGGCTTCAGCCAGGGACTCCAGGTCCCTGATCTGTTTTTCCAGGTCAACCAGCGGCTTCTCAAAATCCAGCCAGGATTCCATAGATTATAGTATACCCCTGTACTCTATGCTGAGGCCGCGATTCCACTCTCTCAGGTCATCGATATTGACCTTGTTCCCCGTCAGAATATCCCTGGCCTCAATGCCTATCGAGAAACTGTTGTTCACATGCCAGATGAGCGACATGTTCAGGATGCCGTCCTTGGATATATTTGGATTGTCCGTCCAATCGTCATTTATGGCGAAGTCATACTCGCCCCTCAGGTCCAGGAAGTCCCCGAAAGTCTTTATCGCCCCCAGGAAGATGGTCGCGCCATTGTCATCGTCGTCCTCAAGCGAATAGCTTATGCCTCCGTGGGCCGAAAAAGGCCCCAGCAGGTCCCAGTTCTTGCTCGCGACCGCATAGATCCCCCGAGACTTCAGGAGATACCGGTCGAGACTGTCGATATATGCTCCCCTGCCCTGCGAATCGAAGCCCAGGACTATGGCCGGGACCACGTAGGATTCCTCGACTATCCTGGCCTTGAGCTGCACCCCGGGCTGAGGATTCATCTCGGGATCTCCGCTTCCTATGATGCGCAGGCCTCCATATGAGATTCCAAAACTGAAATACCGGGCAAAACCCACCCCCAGAGAAAAGAGGACCCCGCCATCCCCGTATATGTCCGCATCCACATAGTAACCTCCCTTGGGCGGAAGGCCGGCCGTCGGAAAGTCAATCATATAGCGGGGTTGCAGCGAAAGGGGCACGTCATAGGTGCTCTTGGAGTCAGAAGGCTGGGAGCTTGCCAGGGACACGCAGACCAGCAGGGCAAGAGCGAAAGCCATAAGTCCTTTTCTCACCAGGCTCCTCCTTGTGTCAGGGGACAGAGGTCAAGGTAGCAGAATGCGTGCCGGGCGTCAACAACCTAAGAAGTCGCCTGCAAACTAAGCCAGTTTCCGGCCGCGGCCCGGCCTGGAAATCAGCCTTACATTGGCCACGCCCTCTATTCCGTCCAGCGCGGTGATCACGTCCCGCGTGGGCTTGACACGGGACTTGGGAACCTGAAGCACCACATCGCCCACCTCACGGCCAACCACCACCAGCGAGACCTGGACCTTTCCGGGATTGGAACTCAAGACCCCGGTGAGCATCTCCAGGGCCCCCTCGGAGAGCTTCTCCCCGTCCACATCGATCTCCACCCTGCCGGTCAGTTTCTCGATCGATGACTCCAGCTCGGTGAAATCGCTTACCCGGATCTTGGGCTGGTCCTCATTCCTGTATGAGACCGTCCCCAGGACTATGATCATTTGTCCCACGGCGAGCTTGTCCTCGGCCGACGATATCTGATTGTCGAAGAAGAGGGCCTCCATCTGTCCCGAAAGATCCTCGAGGGCAATGAAGCCCAGCTTCTTCCCCTCCCGGGTGAAGTGGATCCGCTTGCCCGCGATTATCCCCGCGACAATTACCCGCTTGCCGTCTGCGGCCCGCTTGGCCTCCGCCAGCGAGGACGTGGTGAATGCGTCCACCTCCCGGCGGTACCTGGAGAGGGGATGGCCCGAGCAATAGAACCCCAGCACGTCGCGCTCGCGAGAGAGCTTCTCCAGGAGCGACCACTCCTCGGCATAGGGAAGCCGGCGAACTATACCCGTACGCTCTCCCCGGGTCTCGAGGATCTTCAAGAGCGAAGTCTGCCCCGTGCTGCGATCCTGCTGCACCTTCTGCCCCACCGAAAGCGCGGCCTCTATTCCCGCCAGGATCTGGGCCCGGTGCCCCTCGAGCGAGTCCAGCGCGCCCGCGCAGACCAGGGCCTCCAGCATGCGCCGGTTGATGCTCTTAAGGTCCACCCGCTCGCAGAGGTCGAACACACTCTCAAAGGGGCCGCCCTTCTCGCGTGCCGCTATGATCGAGTCTATGCCGGCCCGGCCCACGTTCTTGATTGCCGTGAGGCCGAACCTGATGCCATCGCCGGTCACCGTGAAGTCGGCGGCGCTTTCGTTTATGTCCGGCGGCATCACCTGGATGCCCATCGCGCGGCATTCGTCGAGGAGGACCACAATGCGGTCGGTATTTCCGATTTCGCTGGTAAGACATGCGGCCATGAACTCCATGGGGTAGGTCGCCTTGAGATAGGCAGTATGATATGA
>JASFOL010000096.1:0-5878 GCA_050116545.1 bacterium
TGATCCTCTGGCCAACTACGGCAAGGGTTTCGACTATATCTGGAATGAAATCCCTGTGCTCATAACCTTCGAAAGCGACTGGAAGAAGGCGAAGCAGATTCTCCAGCAGATTGCGACCAAGCACTCTGAGAACCTGAGTGAGGCCGCTGCGGAGAAAGTGATGACCGCCGCCCAGAAGTTCATGATTTTCTACTCGGTCCTCACCCCGACCGTCTACACAAGCGTTCAGGAGAGCGGAGTCCTGCTCACCATACGCCATCTCTGTGAGCCCCGGGGGCGCCGTACGCGCTCGGAGGCGATCTGGGAGGACATTCTGGAGCGTTTCGCCGCCGAGAGCGATATAGACTTCGCCTATCCCACTCGCAGGTTCTACAATCCCCGGGAAGGAGGTGACCAGCCATGCCCAGGTCGATGAAACGCAAGTCAAGGAAAGCCGGCCTGCCCCCGGGCACGATTGTTTCGGTTGGAAGCCGGGAGGTTGAAAAGTCGCGGATCACCGTCATGGACTATGATGAATCACGGATTGAGGAAAAGCAGGTCAAGGACATAGCCGAGGCATTGGAATTCAAGAAGACAGCGACGGTGACCTGGATCAACATCGACGGGATATCCCAGACAGACCTGATCGCGCAAGTGGGGGAGCACTTCGGGATCCACCCCCTGGTTCTCGAGGACATCGCCAATACGGGCCAGCGTCCGAAGATGGAGGATCATGGCGAGTACATCTACTTTGTCCTCAAGATGCTTCATCTCGACCCGGAAACAGGTAACGCCTGGTCGGAGCAGGTGAGTCTCATACTCGGCGCGAATTACGTGATCTCCTTTCAGGAAACCGAAGGCGATGTCTTTGACCCGGTCAGGGAAAGGATCAGGAACTCCGGTGGGAGGGTCCGCAAGATGAAGGCTGACTATCTTGCATATGCCCTGATAGATGCGATCGCCGATAATTACTTTGTGATCCTGGAGACCTTCGGCGATCGCATGGAGGATATGGAGGGCGATCTCGTCACCAATCCCGGCCCCGAGACCCTCAAGGAGATTCACTCCCTCAAGAGGGAGATGATCCGTCTCCGGAAGTCGGTCTGGCCCTTGCGGGAGGCCCTGAGCAGGTTCGAGAGAGGCGATTCGGACCTGGTCGCCGAAGCCACGCGGATCTACATCCGGGACGTGTACGATCACACGATCCAGGTGATCGACACCGTGGAGACTCTGAGAGACATGATTTCCGGGATGCTGGACACATATCTTTCCAGTGTTTCGAACCGCATGAATGAAGTGATGAAGGTGCTGACGATCATAGCGACCATCTTCATTCCCATCACCTTTATCGCCGGCGTCTACGGGATGAACTTCGCCTTCATGCCCGAGCTTGGCTGGCGTGCCTCGTACTTTGTTGTTCTCGGCATTATGGCCGCGGTCGCCGTCGCCATGGTGATCTACTTCAAGCGAAAGCGCTGGCTATAGGGTCTGCCAATGAAAGAACATAAGAGACCTGCCATCGAAGCATTCGACCTCTTTCCCGGGCGAACTCTGGTCAAGAAGTACCGCGTGCTGTCCAAACTTGGAGAGGGCTGGGAGGGCGAGGTCTACAGGGTGATGGAGATGCGGACCGGGATTGAGCGGGCCGCCAAACTCTTTTACCCCCAGCGAAACCCGAACAACAGGACTTTGAAGCGCTATGCCCGGCGGCTGCACAAGCTTCGCGACTGCCCGATTGTTCTTCAGTACCACACCGACGAGGTCTTCACCTTCCGGAGAATACCGGTCTCGTTCATGGTATCCGAGTTCGTGGGGGGAGAGATGCTCCTCGATTTCATCAAGAGCCGGCCCGGGCGGAGACTGCAGCCCTTCGAAGCGATCCACCTGCTGAATGCCCTGGTAAGGGGCGTTGAGTCAATACATGCAAGGAATGAATACCACGGCGATCTGCATGCCGAGAATGTCATCGTGCGCCGCTTCGGGCTCGAGTTTGACCTCAAGATCCTCGACATGTTCTACTGGGACTTTCCCAAGACGGAGAACCGGCGCGATGATGTCTGCGACCTGGTGAGAATCCTCTATGACTCGATAGGCGGGTCGAAGCACTATTCACGGCAGCCCGACGCGATAAAGTATATCTGCTCCGGTCTCAAGAGATCGCTGATTCTCAAGAAGTTCAGGACTGTGAAACAGCTCAGAAAACACCTCGAAACAATGGAGTGGTAGTCATGGCCGCCAAGATGGCCCGAGACGGGTAAGATCATCCGCCCGCCACGCCCAGGGCCTGAAACCCGCATAAATATTGCCCCGGCGCCCGACAGGTGGTAGGCTTGGAGGGGTGAACCGACCTTTCACTGCCCGGAGGATATGACCATAGAACGTTCCCGATCAACCACGATCATTCTGTCGGCCTTCGCATTCCTTGCCTTGCCCGCGATGGGCTTCGGCCAGGTGGGAGACTATACCGGCCACCAGGTGACCGAGACGGGACTCATGGTTATGGCCGGCGGAGACACTCTGCTATTCAGCCTGTACGCTCCCGACATTGTGCGCCTCGACTTTCGCCCGGGCGGGGCCGGAATTCGGGACTCAACCCCCGTGGTCATCCGCCAGCCGGAGGTGGTGCCATTTGACGTGACAGACACCGGCGACTCTATCAAGCTCAGCACCGCGGAGTTAGAGGTCATCATCAGCAAGTACCCGGTGCGTACAGCCTATTATAGCCCCGGCGGCGACCAGATTCTCACCGAACCGGCCTCGGGCGGCCTGATCGCCTCGGGAAACCTCCGGAGAGTCGCGTTCGAGCTGCCTCCCGACCTCCACTTCTATGGAACGGGCGAGCGCGGCATCGGGATCGATCTCAGGGGACACAGATTCGGCACCTACAATACTCCAAGCTATGGCTACTCCGGCCCCCTGGAAACCATGGGCATAAACATTCCTTTCCTGGCAACATCGTCCGGTTATGCGCTCTATTTCGAGTCTCCGATTCCGGCGACCATGGATCTCGGAGAATTCGACTCGAGCTTATTCAACTATGATATTTACGACGGTGAACTGTCTTACTTCTTCATTGTCGGATCGGACGTACCGGCTCAGCTCGGGCGCTACACCTGGCTTACGGGAAGACAGCCCCTGCCGCCCAAGTGGGCCCTTGGCTATATCCAGTCCAAGTACGGATACCGCGACCGGGCCGAAGCCGAGGCGATGGTTGAGACCATGAGGGAGAGGCACATCCCGGCCGATGCCATCGTCCTGGATCTCTTCTGGTTCTCCCAGATGGGCGATCTCGCCTGGAACCAGTCGGCATTTCCAGATCCGGCCACAATGATCGCCGGTTTTCTGGCACAGGGTTTCAAGACCATAGTGATCACCGAGCCCTATTTCACGGAATACTGCGTCAACTACCCTTTACTGACGGGCTCGGCAAGCGACTTCGTGGGGCAGGCCCCGTGGGGAGGCCCCTATTACCTTGGGGGTTGGTGGTCATGTGGATGCGATGCCCTGCTCTTTGACATGACCAATCCGGACGCCCGCAACTGGCTCTGGGACCGCCATGAGGAATTCATGGACGAGGGTGTCGCGGGGCTCTGGACCGATCTCGGCGAGCCCGAGAACCATCCATGGGATATGGAGCACTTCGGCGGGGATACCCGGGTTGTGCACAATATATATAACCTGTTGTGGGCAAGGACCTTATATGAGGGCTTTGCCCGATACAGGCCCAATGAGCGCATCGTGAACCTGAGCCGCTCGGGATATGCCGGTATTCAGCGCTACGGGGTTTTCACCTGGTCGGGGGATGTGAGCAGGAGCTTCGGAGGACTGGCGGTGCAGCTGCCGATCATGCTCAATATGGCCCTGTCGGGCATGAGCTATCACAGCTCCGACCTGGGCGGTTTCACTGGCTGGGCATCAAACGAACTCTATATCCGGTGGATCGAATTCGGGGCCCTTAATCCCGTGATGCGCGCCCACGGCGTGGACAACCAGGCGACCGAGCCCTGGGGACACGGAAGCGAGGCCGAGGAGATCGCTCGGGACTATATCAGCCTCAGATACCGCCTGCTTCCGTATTTCTATACGCTTGCTCATGAAAACTATGAGACCGGCGTTCCGATAGTGCGCCCCCTGTTCTTCCTGGATCCCCTCGATCCGGCCCTGGCCGGCAGGGACGATGCATTCTTGCTGGGGCGCGACCTGCTCGTGGCCCCGGTGGTCGAGGACGGCCAGAGGCAGAAAGACGTATATCTTCCCCGGGGCCACTGGGTGGACGCCTGGACCGACTCCCTGTATGAGGGGGGGCAGACGGTAACGGTCGAAGCGCCTCTCGACAGGCTCCCTCTCTTCGTGCGCACCGGGGCGATCCTCCCGCTGCAGCATGTCATGGACTATGTCGGCGCCGAGCCGGCCGACACCCTGCTCCTCCAGGTCTATCCATCATTCTCGAGTTCGCCGGAGACCTTCAACCTCTATGAGGACGACGGAGAGAGCCTCGACTATATGCAGGGAGAGTACGCGAAGATCCCCATGCACCAGTGCATCACCGGCAACGGGCAGGATGTTATCTTCGAGATCGCAGTCGATGCCGCACAGGGCGGCTTTCCCGAGATGATTGCCGACCGCACAGTTCTTGCAAGTGTTTACCTGGTGGAGGGCGTTCCGGATGCGGTCTTGCTGGGCTCCGACTCCCTGGCGGCTTACCCGTCGGAGCAGGCTCTCCTCGATGCCGGGGATGGCTATTTCTATGATGCCGGCAGGAAGGTACTGCTGATCAAATTCGAGCACAATGCGTCCGTGACTTCGGACATCCGAATTGTCGGGATAGAACTTCCCGCCTCGGTGTCCGGCCGGGAGCCTGAGGCCGGGAAGACATTCCTCGGGCAGAACCACCCCAATCCATTCAGGCGGGGCACCTCCATCTCCTTCAGCATTGATAAACATGAGAGAGTGAGGATCGAGGTCTTCAACCTGCTCGGGCAGCGCGTCGCCACACTGCTGGACCAGGAGAGGATGCCCGGCCGGCATTCCGTCAGCTGGGATGGGAGCAATACCCGGGGTGAGGAAAGCGCGCCGGGAATCTACTTCTGCAGACTGTCCGCCGCCGGGGACGACCAGACCCGGAAGATGATACTGATCCAGTAGTCAAACTGATCGTGTAGCCGCTGAGGAATCTCACGATACTCCACAGCCCCGCCTTGGCTGCTTCCGGCGCCCCCCCGCCTACTCGCCTTTCCCGGCCCGACTATTCACCAACGGCCGCCAGCCTACTCGCCTCTGTCGGTCCGGTTACTCGCCTCCGGTATATGCCTTGATGTACTGAAGCCTCTCGAAGAGCTCGGGTTGCTCGCTCCCTTCCTGGCTGAGCTTTCCCCTGAAGTCTTCAATGCCGGCAAAGCCGTGCTTCTCCATCCAGGCTTGCGTATCAGCGAGGATCTTGCCTATGTGCTCGACACCGTTGAGATATAGCCCGGTGCAGACCTGGACTGCCGAGGCACCAACCAGCAGCTGCTTGATCAGGCCTTCGGCATCATGGGCCCCGGTCGTCGCGGCCAGATCGCATTTGACTCGGCCGGACAGCAGGCCGATCCACCGAAGGGGCAGGCTTATCTCGCCGGGCGAGCTCAGATTGAGGCCCGGCGCGATCTCCATCTTCTCGATGTCCACGTCCAGTTGATAGAACCGGTTGAAGAGAACCAGCGCCGATGCTCCTCGCCTGGCAAGTTGGCCTGCCATCCAGGCAATTGAGCTGAAGTGCGCTCCAATCTTCACCGCGAATGGTATATCGATCTCACCGGCAAGTTCCTCGACGATATCAAAATAGATATTCTCGATCTCCTGGCCGGTCCGCCCGGCATCGCTCGGCAACACGGCGATGTTCAGCTCAAGGCCATCGGCG
>JASFOL010000097.1:0-5850 GCA_050116545.1 bacterium
TGGCAGGCTGTGGGAGGCCGGATTCGCAGGTCTCTACAATTTGCGCAGCGGGCATCTCACCAAGGATGTCGGCAAGGCCCCGGGCATGCTGATGAAGGGCAAACTGTCCATTCTGCCGCCAAGGATAAAGGGGATGGACAAGATACGCAAGATGCTCAAACGGGTGGAGGAGGTAAACCGGAAGTGAAACTCGCACTCTACCCGGGTTGCTCCCTGGAATCCAGCGCTAAGGAATACCTGGATTCGACAGTGGCGGTGGCCGGGGCGCTCGGCATCGAACTTGAGGAGATCCCGGATTGGATATGCTGTGGTTCCACACCCGCTCACATGGCCGACGAGCTCCTGAGCATTTCGCTTCCGGCCTATAATCTCCAGCTGGCCAAACAGATGAACGCCGATGGCGTGACCGTGGCCTGCGCCTCGTGCTATAGCAGGCTGAGGGCGGCCAATAATGCGGTTTCCACCGACCCCGTGAAGCGCGAGAAGGTGGGCAAGGTGCTTGGCGCCGACTATGAAGGAGATGTCCCTGTCAGCCATCTGCTGGAGCCCATCGGCGAGATCATCAAGCAGCCGGACTTCGAGAGCAGGCTCAAGCAGAAGCTCACCGGGCTCAAGGTGGCAAGCTACTATGGCTGTCTGCTCGTGCGCCCTCCCGGGATCACGGGATTCGATGACACAGAGGATCCCCAGGCGATGGACAGGGTGGTTGAAGCCGTCGGGGCGGAGCCGGTCGACTGGAGGTTCAAGGTGGAGTGCTGCGGCGCCGCTCTCGCTTTCGCCAGGCCGGAGATAGTGGAGAAGCTTTCGGGCCAGATCCTCCAGGACGCAAAGGAGAGCGGGGCCGACATAGTGCTTGTCGCATGTCCGCTCTGCCATTCCAACCTGGACCTGCGCCAGTGCGATATCGAGAAATTCCTGGGAGTAGATCTTGAGATACCGGTGGTTTACTTCACTCAGCTCCTGGGTCTTGCGCTGGGCATCTCATGCAAGGAGCTCGGGCTCAACAAGCATACAATCAACCCCGTGCCGGTCTTGAGGAAGCGCGGGATAACAGTGAAGGGCTGCTAGATGGCCAGGATCGGAGTGTTCATCTGCCATTGCGGTTCCAATATCGCCGCTACGGTAGACGTGGAGGCGGTCGCCAAAGCCGCGGCATCCTTCCCGGGCGTGAAGCACTCGACGACTTACAAGTACATGTGCTCCGACCCTGGGCAGACCCTTGTGAGGAATGCGATCAAGGAACACGGGCTGACCGGAATAGTGGTCGCAGCCTGCTCGCCAAGGATGCATGAACCCACCTTCAGGAAAGCCGCCCTGGAGAGCGGGCTCAATCCATACCTGGTCGAGATGGCCAATATAAGGGAGCATTGCTCCTGGGTGCATGAAGACAGGGCGGCCGCAACGGTCAAGTCGATCGAGACCGTGCGCATGCTGGTGGAGAAGGTGTCGCGGAACGCCCCGCTCGATGAGATCCGTGTTCCGGTCACGAAGCGGGCGCTGGTCATAGGCGGCGGCGTCGCCGGCATCCAGGCCGGGCTGGACATAGTCAATGCAGGCCTGCCGCTTGTGATGGTGGAGCGTTCGCCCTCGATAGGCGGGCATATGTCCCAGCTGGACGAGACCTTCCCCACGCTGGATTGTTCCCAGTGCATTCTCACCCCGAAGATGGTGGAACTCAGCCAGAATCCCAGGGCCAAGATATATACCTATGCCGAGATCGAGAGCATCAGCGGCTATGTGGGCAACTTCAAAGTCAAGATCAGGCAGAAGGCCAGGAGTGTTGACCATGTCAAGTGCACGGCCTGCGGCGTCTGCTGGGAGAAGTGCCCTTCAAAGGTGCCAAGCGAGTTCGAGGTCGGCCTTTCCGACCGCAAGGCCGTCTATGTTCCGTTTCCCCAGGCTGTGCCCAATAAGCCGGTGATCGACCGCGAAGCCTGCATCTGGTTCACCAAGGGCAAGTGCAAGGTCTGCCAGAAGTTCTGCCCCGCCGAAGCAATCGACTATGAGCAGGAAGACGAGATCATCGAGGAGGAGGTGGGCGCGATCCTTGTGGCCACGGGCTATGACCTGATCGACCGCGGTCTCTACGGTGAGTACGGCTATGGCAAGATCAAGGACGTGATCGATGGGCTCCAGTTCGAGCGCATGCTGAGCGCGTCCGGCCCGACCGGCGGAAAGATCGTGAAGCCATCGAACGGCGAAGAGCCCAAGACTGTGGTCTTTGTCCAGTGCGTGGGTTCGAGGGATGACTCCAAGGGCAGGCCCTACTGTTCAAGAATCTGCTGCATGTACACGGCCAAGCACGCGATGCTCTTCAAGCATAAGGTCCATGAAGGCAAGGCGTATATTTTCTACATTGACGTCCGGGCCGGTGGCAAAGGATATGAGGAATTCGTAAAGCGAGCGGTTGATGAGGACCGGGTGGTCTACTTGAGGGGACGGGTCTCCAAGATCTTCGAAAAGAACGGAACCATCTTCGTAAAGGGCGCGGACACCATATCCGGCCAGCAGGTGGAGATAAGGGCGGACCTGGTGGTCCTGGCCACGGCGGTCACGGCATCGGAAGGAGCCAAGGAGCTGGCTCAGAAGCTGCGCATAGGTTTCGACCAATATGGTTTCCTGAGCGAGGCCCATCCCAAGCTCAAGCCGGTTGAGACCAATACCGCGGGAATCTTCCTCGCCGGTGCCTGCCAGAGCCCCAAGGACATTCCGGACACGGTCTCCCAGGCCGGCGCGGGTGCAAGCAAGGTGATAGGCCTGCTCTCGGCCGACGAGCTGGTGCGGGAACCCCTGGTTGCCCATGTGACCGAGAACCTCTGCATCAGTTGTTTCGCATGCGAGGCCACCTGTCCCTACGGCGCGATCGAGCGCGTGACATACAAAGATCACGAGACCGGCAGGGAGAAGGAGATAGCCAGGGTCAACCCCGGTATCTGCGAGGGCTGTGGCGCCTGCATACCGGTTTGCAGGCCCAAGGCAGTCGACCTCCTCGGTTTCAGTGATGACCAGATATATAGTGAAATCAATGTATTATCGGACGTGGTTGAAGTAAAAGGTAAGGGCGCCTGATGGCTGACTTCAGACCCAGAATAGTGGCTTTTCTGTGCAACTGGTGCTCCTATGCCGGGGCGGATCTTGCCGGGACGACCCGGCTCAAGCATCGCGCCGACGTGCGTATCGTGAGAGTGCCCTGCTCGGGACGTATCGATCCGACCTTCGTCTTGAAGGCCTTCGAGCGAGGCGCGGACGCCGTGATGATCGGCGGATGCCACCCGGGCGATTGCCATTATGTGAGCGGCAATCTGCATGCGAGGCGGAGGTTCTATGTGCTCCGCGAGCTCCTGGGATTCCTCGGGATCGAGCAGGAGCGCTTCCGCGTCACCTGGTGCTCGGCGGCCGAGGGCGAGAAGTGGGCGCGCACGGTTAACGAGGCCTGCGATGCGGTTGAGAAACTCGGCCCGCTTGAGAGTTTCAAGTCGATGAACGCCCACCTGAGAGTGGCGGAGAAGGAGATAAGCCTGACCGATGAGTAATCTGGAAGAGACGCTGAGGAAGAAGGCGGACGAGCTCCTGTCATCGGGCTCGGTCGATCTCCTCATTGGCTATGGCAAAACCTTCAAGGGTGATAGCGTGCGCCCGGTGTTCCTGAGGAAGAACGCGAGAACCGGCGGGCCGGCAGAGGCCGGGGAGTCCGCAGAGGCCGGCGCGTCCCCAGATGTGAGCAGGCCGGCAGACCCCGGCGCGTCCGCAGATGTGAGCAGCCCGGCAGAGGCCGGCGCGTCCGCAGATGTGAGCAGGCTTATCTGGAATGACAGATGCGCCCACAACCTGGCGACCTTTCTCATGAAGGAACCCTGCCTCGAGATACTGAAGGGCAAGGGCAAGGTCGCCATCGTGGCCAAGGGCTGCGACATTCGTGCCATAACCACGCTCATTCAGGAGAGCCAGATCGAACGCGACCGTGTCCACATAATCGGAATGGCCTGCTCCGGTGTCAGGTATGAAGATGACTCAGACGAGATAGCGGTCAAGTGCCGGGGCTGTGAGGTTCAGGTCCCCAAGTTATACGATGACCTGATAGGAAGCGAAGCCGATGCTGCAGAAGTGCAGGGCCAGCCGCGCGCGGATATCGAAGAGGTGCTCGCGCTTGACCGCCCGGCCAGGTGGGAGTTCTGGATGCGTGAGCTCTCGAGGTGCATCAAGTGCTATGCCTGCCGGCAGGCCTGTCCAATGTGCTACTGCGGCGAATGCATAACCGAGAAGTCCAGACCGCAGTGGATCGACAAGGCGGCATCAACCAAGGGCAATATGGCCTGGCATTATATAAGGGCCATGCACCTGGCGGGCCGCTGCGTGAGCTGCGGCGAATGCGCGCGGGCATGCCCGGTGGACATACCGGTCGACCTGTTGAGCCGCTTCCTCTCCCGGAGGGTGGAGGAGGCATATGACTACAAGCCGGGGATGGATCCCGAGGCCGATCCCTTCTTCCTGGTCAACCGGGAGGACGATACCGAGGAGTTCATAGGTTAGGATTCATACATTAGGATTTGATCAAGAGGGTTTAATGCGATGATCTCAAGAGAACGCCTGCTCGAAGTGATAAGCGAAGCCAGGGGCAAGGACTATACCGTCTTCGCGCCCGTGGCGACAGACGCCGGCGTGATGCTTGAGAAGATCGAGGATCCTGCCTCGATAGACTTCGATCACGTTCTGACTGTCAATACCCTGAAGGATGTCGGCCTGCCGCAGGTGGAGCCCCTGGCCGAGTTTGACCGGGAGACACGCACACTCGAACCCGTGAGGGACGAAGAGGGCAAGGTGCTGGTCTTCGGAAGCCGGCCCTGCGATGCGGCTGCCCAGAAGATACTGGACGCCATCCTTATCGGCGACGTCACCGATGCAAGATATGCGGCCAGGAGGGAGCGGATGGTTGTGATGACCCTGGGCTGCACGACCGCAGACGGGGCATGCTTCTGCGCGTCCATGGGATACGGTCCCCATGATCCGACGGGGAGCGATGTGCTCCTGCTTCCTAAAGGCACCGACCTGATCGTGCGTTCGCTGACCCCCAAGGGGGAGGAGTTCCTGAAGGAGCTGGGAATCACCGCCGACGGGGACGCGGAGGGCGACCCGCCGCCGGAGCTTACACGCAAGGTCAATACCACAGGACTCAAGGAAAAACTGGATAAGAACTTCGATGACCCGATATGGAAAAGCGTCTCTGAGAACTGCGTAAGCTGCGGGACCTGTTTCTATATGTGTCCCACATGCCATTGCTTTGACGTGATTGATGAGGCCGGGCTCTCGCGGGGGCGCCGGCAAAGACTCTGGGACACATGTTCCTTCGCGGGGTTCACCAAGATGGCATCGCATCAGCCGCGGGTGGGCCGGCATGCAAGGTACCGCCAGAGGATCATGCACAAGTTCAAATACACGGTGGACAATGTCAACCTGGTCGCCTGCGTGGGCGACGGGCGATGCGTTCGCGCCTGCCCCTATGGGGTCGATCTCTGTGAGATCCTGGAAAGCCTGGTGGCAAATGAGTGATCCGCAAGCGAAAGGCAGACTGAACGAGGATCTTGTCCCGCGGATAGTGCGGGTGGAGGAAGTGCGCCAGGAGACGCCCGATACCCGGTCGCTAAAACTGGTCTTTGACGATCCCGAGGTCCAGAAAGGCTTCACATTCAAGCCCGGCCAGTTCGGGCTGGTCTCCGTGTTCGGGGTCGGTGAGGCCGTGTTCTGCATCGCGTCGCCGCCGATGTGGAAGGACTTCTTCGAGGTCAGCGTCAAGGAGGTCGGGAAGCTGACCAGCGCGATCCACGACCTGGAGCCCGGCGACACGGCGGGTTT
>JASFOL010000098.1:0-5842 GCA_050116545.1 bacterium
GCTCTTTGACTTGACCTGGGTCTTCAGGGTGTCGGCCTTCAGCCCGAATCCCACATCCTGAACTGCAGATCTGAGGACATAGACCCGCTCATTGTTGCACTTCTCATCTGTGGGCATGACGAAGAACCCGGGCCGCTTGGGGTCATAGCCCAGCGTGTAGCCTGTCAGCAGTTCGCCGTCATTGAACATCACGGCTATCTTGCGCCCCTTGCCGGCCTGGGGTTTCTCGGGAAACTCCCTGTTCTCATGGTAATCCGGGCGACCGGAGAAGTCCTTGACGAAAAAGACCGCTTTCAAGTCCTCGGCCTTGACCTCGTCGGCCTGGTCGCGACCCAGGGCATGTATGTGGAATATCGGCTTGCCGGGCAGGAAGTCCTGGGTGGTACCCTTGATAACTCGCCCGTCCTTATAGCGCAGGGCTACCTTGTTGATCTGGGCCACTGTATTATTCCCCCTTCTTGAGCGTATGCCTGTCCGTGGTATCGACAGTGGCGAGAATCCACTTGAGACCTTTGACTGCCGGGAAAGCATGCTGGCTGGCCGCAGCGCGCGTGGGGCACAGGGGCGGCGCAGCGAGTGCTGGCTGCCGGAAAGGGGCGCAGGCTCAGACCATTGGGCGGAGCCCGGCTATGGGGCCGCGCTCTCGATTATGCCGCCGAAGACCAGGCAGTCGCCGTCATAGCCCGCGAGGATCTGCCCCGGGGCCGGAGCGAAGCAGGCCTCTTCGGTGCGGACCGTCAACCGTCCCGGCGAAATCTCCACGACGCGGGCCCGGACCGCGGGCGAGTTATAGCGGTACTTGACCTCGAGGCGGGAGCTTTCTATCAGATCAGGAGGGACAAACAGGTTGAGACCGGCCGCGCTTATTGTGCTCATCATGGCCTCGTGTCTCTCTCCGACCACAATCTGGTTGGATTCGGCCCGCTTCTCAATCACATAATAGCGCTTTCCCCTGAGGCCGAAACGCTGGCCTATGGTGTACGCGTGGTGCCCCCTGTGAGTTCCGACGGTGTGGCCGCCGGCATCCAGCACCTCGCCGGGCCCCGGATCGGCGGAACGCTCGCTGAGCAGGCGGTCATAACGGCCTGAGCTGACGAAGCACAGATCCTGGCTCTCGCCACGCCTCGCCGGCAGCCCCAGCTCAACGACCCTGGCACCGACCTCCGGCTTGCTCAGGTCATGAAGCGGAAACTCCAGGTGGCCGAGGACCTCCGGACGGATCAGGGAGAGAAAGTAGATCTGCGACTTGTCCCGGTCACGCGGTTCCGAGAGAAGCGGGCGTCCCCGGCGCCAGGCGATCGAAGCATAGTGGCCCGTGGCCACCCGTTCGAAGCCGGCGCGGGCCAGGCGGCCCAGAAGCCTGCCCAGCTTGACCTCCCTGTTGCACTCGGCGCAGGGATTGGGAGTGTGGCCGGCCATATAGGACTCGACGAAGGGTTCGACCACAAAGCGCTCGAAACTCCCCGTCAGATCCAGAACCACATGGGGAATGCCTAGCCTGTGACATACTCGCTCAGCCCTGTATATGTCTTCCTGGTCACAGCACCTGGATCCGCCCTCCCACATCTTGGCGGTGATGCCGGTGAGATCGCGTCCGGCTTCCTTGAGGAGCCAGGCCGCAAGCGAGGAGTCCACGCCTCCGCTCATCAGCACGGCGGTTCGCTTCATCGGCTCCTCAACGGGCATCGGGGCCGTGAAGATATTCGAATGTCCGGCCGACACAGGCGGGGCAATTGGGCTTCCTTTCGACCTCGATGCTCTCGAACAGGTGCAACCAGGTGTCGAAGTGCACTATGCGCTGGGTCACCGCTTCGGGCCTAAGTAGCATCTGGACGGCTTCGGCGGCCTCCAGCGATCCGGTCATGCCCGCGACCGGCCCCAGGATGCCGGCCTCTTCGTTCGTGGGAACCGATCCCGGAGCGGGTATATGGTCCACGATACATCGATAGCAGGCGCCTTCACCTCCGGGAAAGGGGATCACGATGCCGGAACTTCCCACGCATGCCCCGTGTATCCAGGGCACGGAACGCTCGAGGCAAACCTCGTTTATCAGCATCCTGGTGTCGAAGTTGTCGCTGCAGTCCACGATCAGGTCGACACCCTCGATCAGTCCGGCCGCGGTTGAGGAATCCAACCTGGCCTTCACCGCCTCAATCTTGACCGTGGAGTTGGCCGCGCCGAGACGCCGGGCGGCCACTTCCGCCTTCGGGCTCCCCTTCTCTGCATCATCTTCAGTGAAGAGCAGCTGGCGGTGAAGGTCGGTGGCACTGACAGTGTCGGGATCCGAGATGCGGACAGTGCCGACCCCCGCGCGCACCAGAAATGCGGAGCAGGCGCATCCGGTGCCGCCGCAGCCGACCACGAGGACGGAGCTACTTCCAAGCTTATGCTGGCCATCGGGTCCGAACCAGGGCAATACCGAATGTCGCGCGTACCTGTCCAAGTCGATGGTCCCTCTATAACTTGGCAGAGATCATCCGTTCCAGCGAAGTGCGGGCCTTCGCCATTATCTCGGGATCGATGGTCACCTCATAGATTTCCTCATCCAGTGACCGGTAGACGTCCTCCAGCCTGATCTTCTTCATATTGAAGCAGAAGCGGGCCTTTCCCGGAGAGTAGAAGCGCTTGTCCGGCATCTCGTGCGCCATCCTCTCTATCAGGCCCTCTTCGGTGGCGATGATGAAGTCGCGCTGGTCGCTCTCGGCCGCAAACCGGAGCATCCCGCTTGTCGAGAGAACATGGTCGGCCAGATCGACCACCTCCGGGTCGCACTCCGGGTGCACCAGGACAACGGCACCGGGATGGGCCGCGCGGGCGCCCTTGATATCATCCACGGTGAACCTGGAGTGAACATAGCAGTAACCGTCATAGGGGATGATCTCTGTGTTTACCTTCCTCCCCACATAGGCCGCAAGATTCCGGTCGGGCGTGAACAGCACGCGGCGGTCACCGAGGCCTTCAACCACCTTGACCGCATTGGCCGACGTGCAGCAGATGTCGGTCTCGGCCTTGACGTCGGCATTGGTATTCACATAGGAGCAGACAACCGCGTCCGGATATTTCTTCTTCATCTCCAGCAGCCGGTCCCGGGTGATCATGTCCGCCATCGGACAGCCGGCATCGGCCCTCGGAATCAGGACCTTTGCCCCGGGATTGAGTATCTTGGCCGTCTCCGCCATGAACCTGACGCCACAGAACACGATCAGGTTCTTATCGACCCCGGCCGCCTTCCGGGCAAGCTCCAGCGAGTCGCCGATGAAGTCTGCGACCTCCTGCACTTCACGGACCTGGTAATTGTGGACAAGCAGCAGGGCATTCTTGGCGCGCTTGAGCTCAAGCACCTTCTGCTTCAGGGTGTTTTCGGCCATGTTCCTCCCGCGGCCTCTTAGGCTCTACCTTGGGAAGGCGGACATTTCCCTAAGTTTCTCGACGATGGGAGGAAGCACCTCAATCACCTTGTCGATTTCCTCCTGGGTATTGGCCTTGCCCAGGCTGAATCTGAGGCTGCCGTGGGCGACCTCTGCGGGCAGGCCCATCGCGAGCAGGACATGGGACGGCTCCAGAGAGCCTGAGGTGCAAGCCGATCCCGAGGACGCGGCCACGCCCTCATGGTCGAGTCTCAATAGCATCGCTTCCCCTTCAACAAACTTGACAACCATATTGGCAAGGCTGAAAAGCCGCTTCTCCCTGTGCCCGTTGAGGATGGTGTCTGTGATCTTCCCAGTGAGCCCGGCCTCAAGCCTGTCGCGCAGGACACGGATACGCTTCTCATCCTCATCCATTTCAGCCATCGCGATCTCCGCGGCCTTACCTAGGCCCACTATGCCGGCCACATTCTCGGTCCCGCCCCGCTTGCCCCACTCCTGATGACCGCCGTGAACGCAGGGGTCAAGCTTGGTGCCCTTCCTGATATACATCACGCCTGTACCCTTGGGCCCGTAAATCTTGTGGGCCGAGAGCGAGAGCAGGTCGATTCCCATCTTCTCCACGTCGATGGGCAGCTTGCCGAAAGTCTGGACCGCGTCGGTGTGGAAGATCACGCCTCGCTCGTGAGCGATGGCCGCAATCCCCTCTATGGGCTGAATCGTGCCCACCTCATTGTTGGCATGCATAACGGAGATGATTATGGTGTCATCACGAAGCGCCTTCCTGACCTCTTCGGGGTCCACAAGACCGTCCGTACCTACCGGAAGATAGGTGGCCTCGAAGCCCCGTTTCTCCAGCCAGGCGACAACCTTCAACACCGCGGGATGCTCGATACTGGATGTGATTATGTGGCCGGTGCCCCTGTTGAGGGCAACGCCCTTGATCGACGTATTGTCGGACTCGGTGCCGCCGCTTGTGAAAATGATCTCCTTGGGCTTGGCTCCGAGAAGGCCCGCTATCTTTTCCCTTGCGTCCTCCACGGCCCTTCTCACATCCTGCCCGGCCCTGTAAACCGATGACGGGTTGCCGAACTGCTCGGTCAGGAAGGGTTTCATGGCTTCGAAGACGCGCGGATCCACCGGCGTGGTCGCACTGTGATCCAGATAGATCATACCCTACCTCCCGGGCAGGGACCGCCATCGGGGACCGTCAGTTCCGCCACCGAAGTCTGCTTGAGAGTGTTCTCCAGCGAATCATACAGCCGCTTCCAGACCACCCTGGCAGAGCACCTGTCGATGCGCTCGCAATCCGGCGGACTCGCGACACATGGCACGAGCACCAGCGAAACGTCAAGCGCCTGGTAAATGTCATACAGGGTTATGTCCTCGGGTTTCATCGCGAGAGTGTAGCCTCCGTGGATGCCCGGGTATCCCTTGACGATACCCGCTCGCTGCAGCCGGTTCATCAGCTGCTTGACATATTTGGCAGAAAGATCCTGGGCTTTGGCTATATCCTTCACCGGCGTCGGGGAGGACTGGTCCCGCTCTGCAAGCTCCACCACAGCTCGCACCGCGTATCGGATCTTAGTGGGTAGTTTCATGGCTGTTCATCTCCAAATGTTATCCCGCCACTCACCTTTAGCATACAGGACAAGTCAATGTCCATCAAGCAATCATAATCGAAGGACTTCCCGTGACACAATACAATTCCCGAAAATCGAGGTCGCCGAAAATCGGGGTCGCGTCCCAGAACTTGAATTCAAGAATGGGGTCAGGTACCGGTTCTTGAATTCAAGAACCGGTACCTGACCCCAAATTTGAATTAGGCGTGGATTTTGAGGACTTTGGCTCCCCGGATCTTGCCCGACTTCACCTCCAGCAGCGCCCTGTTGGCGTCTTCGAGCCCGAATTCCTGGACTTCGGGCCTCAGGGGGATCTCCGCGGCAAGTTCGAGGAACTCGGACACGTCCCGCCTGGCCACATTGGCCACGCTCTTGATCTCCTTCTCGCACCACAGATGCGCGGGATAGTCCAGATTGAGAAGATACTCCTTGTCGGACTCCTCCTTGCGGATCGCGTTGATCACCAGGCGGCCTCCCGGCTCAAGCCGTTTCAAGGCCTCCACAAGGGGCTTCCAGGCCGGTGTGGTGTCGATCACCGCCCTGAGGAGCCCCGGAGGCTCATCGCAGGTATCCCCCGCCCAGGCCGCTCCCAGGTCCCGGGCGAATGCCCGCTCTCTCTCACTCCTGGCGAACACGAAGACCTCTGATGCCGGATACCGGTGCCTCACCATCTTAAGCACCAGGTGAGCCGAGGCCCCGAAACCGGTCAGGCCCAGCCGCTCACCATCCTTGAGCCCGGTAAGCCTCATGGACCTGTAACCGATCGCCCCGGCGCACAGCAGCGGCGCGGCCTCTGAGTCTGTGAATGCATCGGGGATGGGAAAAGCGAAGCCTTCGCTTACAGTCATGTATTCG
>JASFOL010000099.1:0-5809 GCA_050116545.1 bacterium
GTCCCTCAGAAACGTGCCAGTCATTGTCATGGGTGGCCGTGACCGCTGAGGTCGGATAGGTTATGCAGCCCTGGTGGCTGACATCCGCTGTGGGGACGGCAACATACGCACACGTGGGAAACGGGTAGGGTCCGAAGGCTTCGGTGAGGACATCCATCATTGCCGGGACATTCTCGAAATTGATGACCGCGTCATCTACCAGGCGCGGATAGACCCAGTAGCTTATCCAGTCGCAGGTGGAGTCGACGATCTCGCTGAATCTCCCGGCATTGACGGTCATGCAGCATGGCGCGACGGGGCAATCCTCGACCCAATCATAAGTGGCGGTGCCGGCAAGTGAATCGCGGTAGACGCCGGCCAGAACACCATTGCATATCACCTTCTTCTCTGATCCCGGGACGGTGATGTGGTATGAGACGGTCGCCTTATCACACGGTCGGTCCAGGCACGGGATCCAGTAACGGGCCATGCCGAAGGGGTCCGAGCCGATGTCGGTACCCACCTGAAAGGCCAGCCTGGGTACGCCGATGAAATAGAAACCTCCCATCCGATCAGAGCCGGAGTTTCCCGGATGGCCGCTGTAGAATATCTGAACCACGAAAGTATCATCAGACGCATATGATTGTCCCAGGTCGAGTGTCAGCACCTGACCATCATGGCTGAACGCGAGGGGCGCCCCATCGCTCAGAACCGAGTCAACGGCGAGCTCGGCAAGGTCCAGGGCGATCTGATCCAGTCCGGGCTCGATACACATAGACCGCACAATGGCACTGCCGAAAACCAGTTCATTCTCAATATCGATAGTGAGCGTAACATCGTAGTGAAGCACATCGTACGATTGCAGCTGCCGCCCGGGCAGGGCGAGCGGGCAGAAAGTGAGGATCAAGAGAAGGCCGCCTGTCAGCGGGATCCGAACAGCCCCGCGCATATCATACCTCCGTCAACAGGGGAGTCATGACTTTGACAGGGGCCGGGCGGCATCACCGTCGCCCACAGTGGAATTATACTCAAATCGGCCGCAATTGTGTCCACAGCGGACACATGGCTTTGCAGGGGCCTGACCAGGCCGCCGGCACTTCCGCCGGGCTCCGGCTCTGAAGTGTCGCATAAGATTCTTGTTGCGCCCACATGCGCTACAGGATACGATCTTCCCGATAGCGACCGGCTGCGTGAGTTGAGCAACATAGACCTTATTGAGATACTGGCCGTAAATGCTGATGACCGGTCATTGCAGCAGCCGGTCAGACAGGGGGAGGCCGGTCATCAGCGTCAAGGGCCCGGCTTTGTCGAAAGGGGGCAACACATGGGGCGTTCAAGATGGTCCGGCATTATGTGTTCTCTGGCAGTCATTGTCCTGGCGGGAGCCATGTTTACCGGGTGTGGAGATGACGACGGAGGGGGTGGTCCCGATCTTATCAAGGTATCGGATTTCGAGGGGTCCTGGGTTGCGTCGTCTTACAGAGTGACAAGCGTGGCGAACCCCCAGATATCGCTCGAGTTTGTCGCGCTTGGAGGAGCATTCGGCTGGGAGGCCGATGATGCCGGTGATTTTACAGGGCGTGCCTTCGTTCCGGCGGCATTGACAGGCCAGAGCATGGAGCTGCCGTTTCAGGGGACTTTTGACCTGATATCCCAGGATTCCATCTTGGTCGATTTCGCTGTGGAGTTTCCGCCTTTTCTTGAGGACACCCGGGCCGGTTTCACACTCGAGGGGGACACCTTCACCATAACCGATGATAACACATCGTTTGACTTCGATGGAGACCAGGTTGCGGAGGCGGCAACCTTCGAGTCTGTTCTCATCAAGTACGAGGGTTCGGAGCCTTCAGTGACCTTCGTGTCGGATTTCGAAGGCCACTGGGAGATGACGAGCTATGTGATGACCAGCGCGCTCAACCCCCAAGTTTCGATAGACGCGGTGGCGATGGGTGCCGAGTTCAGTTTCGATCTTGACGATGAAGGCAATTTCCTGGGCGACACATTCATACCGGCTTCCCTGGCGGGTGTTGATGTCACCATCACCGACACTCCGGGCTATTTCAACCTTGTGACCCAGGACACCGTGGAGGTGGTTTTCACCCCGGAGATCGAGCCGTTCCTGACCACCTTCAGTGGCGAATTCGCGAAGGACGGCGATGAGATGAGCATAATCAGTGAGGATGAGACCTTCGACTTCGATGGAGATCAGGTCGAAGAAGCAGCCATTTTCGAAGGGACCATGGTGAGAACGACTCCGTGATGTGACTGCGACTCAGCAAGGCCATTCGAACCTCCAGGGGGCATGTCCCGCAACCTGGAGGTTCGCTTTATAACTTCCTGGGAGCAGTGACGGCTTTGCGGCTTTCCTTATAGAGCAGTGACGATGTGGCTGGCGGTGCTTAACCACCGGGAACCTGGCGCCTGATCACTTCCTCTTCAATCTGGACTCTCACAGTGCGCATGTCCAGCAGTCCCACCGGAGTCAGGCCTTCCTGATCGTCCACGACCGGAATCTGCTCGACGTGAAGCTGGTCCATCAGGCGCATCGCCGACTTGAGCGGCATCGCCGGAGTCACCTTCTCGAATGCTGGCGCCATCACATCATGGGCCACGACCCACTCCCAGACATTCTGGTCCATCAGAGCATGCTTGAGATTCTCAAGCGAGATCACGCCCGCGATCTTCCCATCGGGAGCGACCACCGGATAGACAAGGTAATCATGCTCATCAAAGAGCTCGAACACCTCCCGGAGGGGCGCCGTGCCCTCTATCGGGGCAAAGTCAACATTCATGACGTCCCGGACATGCCATGACTCGATCACGTCCTCACCGGTCACATTGCGCTGGATCTCCCCGGCGAGGCGGACCGACAGCTTCACCGCCGAGGGGCCGATGACCTGAGCGATCAAGGTTGTCGCCGTGACCCCGAAAACCACCATGTCTCCCAGTGGCAGGCCGTCGGTGATCAGGATTCCTTCCAGGTGCTGGCTGGCCATTATGGAAAGCCCCACGGCAACACCGCCCTGCGTGAAGAGTCCCAGGCCCGCATACTTCCTGACGCTCTCGGCTGCGCCGGATATCCTGGCCCCAAAATAGGCACCGGCCATCTTCCCCAGGCAGCGGCCCACTATGTAGATGACCGCAAGAGCCCAGATCCACGCGGGCATCTTGCCCACGGCAAGGCCCGCGCCCACCAGCACGAAGAAGAGCACGTAGATCGGGGCCGAGAAGCTCCGCACGATTCCGAAGAGTTCCCTGCTTCTCCTGGGGGCCATATTGGTCAGAGTCAGGCCGAGAGTCATCGTTGCCAGGATCACATCCATGCCTGTGGCCGCGGCGAAACCGATCAGCAGGAGGATGACCCCGATCGCGATCCCAAGGGAGCGATCTTTCTGGCGGGACCAGCGCAAGACCAGGTTGAGGCCCGCTCCGGCCACCAATCCGACAACCACGGCACCCACGAGTTCGATCGCGACCTTCACGGCCTCACCCCCGATGGATGACGAGCCACGAGTCACCATCTCTGCGATGCTGGTTCCGAGCCCGTAAAGCGTCATGGCCAGGGCATCGTCCAGGGCCACTATGGCTATGAGGGAGGTGGTCAGGACTCCGCGGCTCCGGTACTCCCACAGAACATCAAGCGTGGAGGCCGGGTCGGTCGCCGATGCGATGGCGCCGAGGACGATGCCCGCCGCCAGGGCCGCGCTCATCTGCCCGGAAACAAGGAACACCAGCAGGCCGACGGAGATGCCGACAATGGCGAACGCGACCAGACCTTCTCCAAGAAAGATCGCGGTGAACTGGCGGCCGTACTTGCGGAAGGTCTCCGCCTGGAGTTCCCCGCCCACCAGGAAGCCTATGACGCCCAGGGCAAAGAGGCTGAGCGAGTGCAGGGCGGCCACGTCTTCCGCGGTCACGATCCTGAGCCCGCTCTCGCCTATTATGAGCCCGATGGCGATATAGCCCACCACCTGCGGTATGCGCAGACGCTGAAACAGCCAGGCGCCCAGGATTCCGCCGAATACTGCAAGGCCCAGCACGAAAAGCACGCCAAGATCAAGTGAACTCACCCGCCGGACTCCTATTTTGTCAGCAAGTCGAAGATCGCAGCTTCAGACTCCGCTGCCAGAACACTCTCGCGAACTTCGGGGTCTTTGAGGCGCGAACTCACGGCCGCGAGAGCGCGCAGATACTCGGAGTGCTGGTTCTGGCCCGCGGCCACCATGCAGATGATCCGGACCGGCTTGCCGTCAAGCGATTCATAGTCTTTGATTTCCTGCCGGCTGGCTCCCAGGGCCATGGTGAGATCGGTGACCGAACTCAGCCGGACATGAGGGACCGCGACTCCGAAGCCTATGCCGGTGCTCATCAGCCGCTCCCGCTCGAATATGGCCCGTTCAAGCTCGTCACTGTCCAGGATGCGCGGCGATCGGGCAAGCACGTCAATCATCCGGTCCAGAGCCGGTTTCTTCGAGTCCTCCTCGAGGATAACGACGCGATCGGGATCCAGCACGTCACGGACCTCGAAGGGGTGGGCAGGCGCCGTCCGTCCGCCACGGGCAAGCCGCTGGTTTACCCAGCGCTCGATCTCGCCCCGCTTGAAGCGCCAGCTGGTTCCCAGCTTGCCGGACGGGATCTCGCCCTTCTGTGCCCACTCGTACACCGTCCGCTCGGATACCCTGAGATATTCCGCCACCTCTTCCACGGTCATGATCTCATGTTCGCTCATTGTCTCTCCTCACCGGGACTGCCCTGGCTTTCCCGGGTGGCAGATCTGTTAGATGTGTTCATGTCTATTTACGTACGATTATACAGAATTTTCATATATATGCAATCGATTTCATAGAAATGCGTCGATATGCCATGAGAATCCGCCAAAGAGCGCATTACTGTAGTGTTGCGCGTCGATTATGGGTCCCGCCGGAGCGGGCCGCTATTGAGGCAGGCCGCTAGAAGACCCCGAACTTCACCATGATCTGGCCTGTTGCGCCGCTCAGATCAGAGTCGGTCACGTCCCTGTACTGAACGTCACTTATATATCGATAGGAAGCCCCGATCCCGACGCGCACGTTCTTGTGCAGATTGAGCATCAGATTGGCGCCGGGCTCCAGGGCGAAGAAGGCATCGCTGTCCCAGGAGTATGGTTCTCCGCAACTCCACCCCTCAGAATAGCTTATGCCGCCGGCGCCTATCAGGCACTGGATGCTGCCGTGCACAAGTTCCCGGGGAGAGATGATATACTCCACCAGGAAGCCGCCGTATCCGAATCCGAGGTAGGGACAGGTGTTCCCTTCAAACGGAACCCTATTGGCGAGTCCGTAGCCGCCGCCTCCCAGCACGAGCGAGTGATTGATAATCCACCCACCCTGTCCGCCGACGAAGACGCCGTCCGCACCGAGGATTCGCCCGTATTTCACGGCAACGGCGCCGTAGCCTCCGCTTTCGATTTCCTCACCCAGGAGGGTCTTATCCTGTGCCAATGCCGTTCCGGCCAATGCCAGGATGAACACTGTGATCATAATCCTCTTCATTGTCGGGTCTCCTTTCACTTTGGAACAATGTGTATTGTCAGGGGCAGTCAACGTTGCTGCGTTTGTGAGAGACAGTATGCAACGGTCTGGCGGTTTCGTCAAGGGGCATCGTGGCGCTGCCGATGGGACGGCCATGGGCTTTTTCCATTGCCACCGGTGCCACTCGTCTGTTTTCATAGTGGGCGCCGACGGGTGGAAGGCTCCGGCAGGTGAACCGCTCCGGCGGCTGGAAGGCTCCGGCAGGTGAACCGCTCCGGCGGCTGGAAGGCTCCGGCAGGTGAACCGCTCCGGCGGCTGGA
>JASFOL010000100.1:0-5792 GCA_050116545.1 bacterium
CGACCGCCCTTCCCTGAGAATCCCCAGGGGCAGCTGCGCCGCCTTCTTCGAAAGCGAGCGGCGGTCCAGGCAGACCACCTCGACGCTCTTGCGGATGCTTCTTGTCTGAAAGCCATCATCCAGCAGGAGAAGCTCGGCGCCGAGTCCCGCGACGGCGGTCTCGGCCGCGGCGGCCCGGTCCTTGCCGACAATGACCGCGGTCCCCTCCAGCCGGCTCGCCATCATATAGGGTTCGTCACCCGCGGCCTCAACTGTCACCAGGAGCTCCCGGCCATCGCTCACTACAAGGGGCGATTTCGTGCTTCGCCGCTTATAGCCCCGCGACAGAATGCACGTCTTCCTGCCGGCGGTCCAGTAGTGGCCGGCGATGAGCATGCATAGAGGCGTCTTGCCGGTGCCTCCCACGCTCAGGCTTCCGATGCTGACAACCGGGACTCCCGGATCGGCGGGCCGCCCCGGCAGGCGCCTTCTGAGCCAGGTCCCGGCCCCGTAGAGGCCCGCGGCGGGCAAGAGGAGAGGCAGGAGCACTCCCCTCAGGGTCCCGGCCTCGTCCGGAGGCTTCACCCGTCTCAAATCCACGACTCTCATCCTCACTCCTCCGGCAGGAGTCCGCGCTCCAGCATCATGTCGACGCACCTGGCCGCTATTCCCTTCCGGTCCGAAACCGCTCCGGCAGCCGCCCGGCCGATTGCAATCCTGCGGTCCCGATCGCCGGCGAATTTGCTGAGCATGCCGGGCAGGTCCTTCTCCCTGGCAAGGAAGGCGCCCTTGCGAGCTCTGAGATAAGCGATGTCGTCGCGTATGTTCTGGATATGCGGACCGACGATTGTGACCGCGCTTTGCGAAGCCGGCTCCAGCGGGTTATGACCGCCGAAGTTCTTGTAGGTTCCCCCGACGATCGCAATGTCGGAGATGGAGTAGATCTGAAGCATCCGGCCCATCTGGGCGAATATCAGGACCTGGGTGCGGTCCAACTCGGCCTCACTCACCACACCGCCTTCCCTGACCGTCAGGCATTCAAGGCCCTCCCTCCGGCATGCCTCCTCAACCTGCGGCAGCAGGTTCATATGGCGAGGCGCTATGATCACCAGCGGCTCGGGTATGATGCCCGCGGCCCGGATCGCCGCAAGCACGATGGCTGTCTCACCATCCCTGGCCGAACCCAGAGTTATGACCAGGCGGCCGGAACGCAGGCCCAGCTCGCTCCGCATACTCGTGCGGGCTTTATCCGGCAGGGGCTCGGGCAGATTGTCATACTTGACATTCCCGACCGGAAAAGCCCGGTCTTCGCGGGCACCCAGCTTGACCGCGCGCCTGGCATCCATGTGGGTGCGCATCATCAGAAGATCCAGCCGGGGAAGCACGAACCGTGTAAGCGGCCGTATCATCTTATATCGCGGGTACGACTTCTTGGAGATACGCCCATTGACCACCGCGAGCGCCACTCCGGCCCGGGAGGCCTCGACAATCAAGTTCGGCCATATCTCGGTCTCGCCGATCACCAGCATCGCCGGCTTGAGCGCGGCTATCATCCGGCGGACCGCGGGATGAAAATCGAAGGGAAGCAGCAGGTGTTCGGTGGAATCCAGGATCTCTCTCGCCCTGCGCTGTCCGGCAAGTGTCATGGTGGTCACAACGAGCCGGCAGCGCTTGCAGCGGCCGGCGATCTCGTTGACCACCGGCGCGATGGTCGAGGTCTCTCCCATTGAGGAGGCATGAAACCAGACCACAGGCCCGCCCTCGATCTGCGGCAGGTCCAGCCCAAGCCTCGGGCCGAGCGTCCCGCGCGTGGCGGGAAGCAGCCGGTGGACAAGCATCAGCAGCCAGTACAGCGGCATCAGCAGGCCGCGGTAGAGGGCGAAATAGACCCGCCCGAGCGACGAGTACTTAGGCTGTTCCGTATCCGCAGGCACTGTCTGCCTCTTCCGTTACTGATCTCATGCGCATCTCCAGGTCCTTGATATCCTGCTTCAGGGAATCCCCGGAACTCTTTGTATCTGCGTACCTTACAGGCTCTCCATAGACTTCAACCCCGCCGGCGAACGGCAGCGGTATCATGAATCTGTCCCAGCTCTTCAACCGCATGCTGGGGCGAAAACAGACTCCCACCGGCACCACCGGAAGCCCCAGCTTCCGGGCCAGGAATATGACGCCCGGCTGACATTGTTCCCTCGGACCTCTCGGCCCGTCGGGTGTGATCGCCAGGTCGGCGCCGCGCGCCGCCGTGGCCATGAGATCGCGGAGCGCAGCCGTTCCTCCCCTGGTTGACGAGCCCCTGGACGTTTCAAACCCCAGGCCATGTATCACCCGGGTAATATACTCTCCATCCTGGTGGGTGCTGACAAGCACATTTATGCCCTCGTTCCGGTGGAGATAGCTCAGGGGCAGCAGGCGCCCATGCCAGAAGGCATAGATCACATTGCCCTTGATCCGCCTGGCGGCGGCCAGGTTCGCGAGGCCCTTCCTTCGTGTCCTGAGGGTGACGCCCATGGTCTTTATGAAGACCGGGCCCAGCTTCTCAGAGAGCCAGGCGACCACCGACGGGTTCAACCTCATGCCGGGCCTCCTCCCTCAGCCGGTCATCAGTGTCAGCGCCAGCCGGGCCGCACGCTCGCTAGCCCCTCCTCCACCCAGCTCCACCCGGATTCGCCTCAGTCCTTCAACGATATGCTTGCGTCTGGCATCGTCCTCGAGGATAGCGCCGGCCTCCTCGGCCAGGTCGACAGGGTTGACGGCTCCCTGCAGGAACTCCGGCACCAGGCGCTCACCGGCCACCAGATTGGTCAGCGACACGTGGGGCACCTTGACAATCAGCTTTCCCAGGGCCCATGAGAAGAAGGCCAGCTTGTATATCACGATCATCGGCGTCTCCAGCAGCGCGGCTTCCAGAGTGGCCGTGCCGGAGCAGGTCAGGGCAAGATCGCTGTACTTCAGGCTCGCGTAGCGGTGCTCGCTCGTTATTCTCAGGTCTCCACCGCCGACCGCGGCGGCTTCGGCCCTGACCATATCGACGAATGGCGGAAGCGTGACGAGAACAAAGTCGGTCGAGGGAAAGCGCTCGCCGAGAAGCCCGGCTGTTTCCACCAGGGGCCTTGTCAGATTCCTGATCTCCTGGGAACGGCTTCCGGGCAGAAGCGTGACCAGCCTCCTGCCCGGCTCAAGTCCCAGGCCGGAGCGGAAGGCGTCACGGTCGACCTCAGGCGCGACGACATCGATAAGGGGATGCCCCACATAGGAAACATCCACTCCCTCGGCTTCGTAGATATCGGTCTCAAATGGAAGTATCACGACCATCTTGTCAACATTGTCCCGGACGGCCTTCACCCTGTTTCGTCCCCAGGCCCAGACCTGCGGCGAGACATAGTACATCACCTTGATCCCTATGCGGTGGGCGAACTTGGCGAGCCTGAGATTCATGCCGGGATAGTCGATGAGGATCAGGAGATCGGGGCGTTCCCGGCTGATCCTCTCCTGGAGGGAGTGAAGTATTCCACGCAGTCTGCGAAGCCGCGCAATGGCCTCCCAGAAACCCATCACCGACAGATCATTGCTGTCCAGGAAGAGGCTTACCCCGGCCTCTTCCATCTTTTCGCTCCCGACCCCGCTCAGCTCGATCCCGGGATCGAGCCTGAGCATGTCGGCCGCCAGCAGGCCGCCGTAGATGTCCCCGGAAACCTCCCCGGTGACGATCATGGCTCTTCGGGCCATTTAGGCGCTCCAGATCTTGAGCCGGCCTTCAATATCCTCGATCAGTCTTGAGACCACCTCGAGAGCCCTGACTCCGGCTTCGCCGCTGACCTGGGGCATTGTCTTCCCCTCGGTGCTCAAGAGGAAGTCCTCTATCTCCATCTTCAGGGGCTCCTCTTCCGGTACGGGCGGCATGACCATTTCCACCAGGTCGAGCATGCTGGCTCCCGCCGGCGGCATCTTGTCGAGCTTCTCTCCTTTGCGTTTGTACACCCTGACATCCCGCTTGATGAAGTCCACAGAGATATAGGCATCGCCCTGGAAGAAGCGCATCTTCCGGAGCCTGTCCATCGAGACCCGGCTCGCCGTCAGAGACGCTATCGTCCCGTCGGCGAAACTCAGCCGCGCATTGGCTATGTCCAGGTTGGAGGTGAAGACAGGCACTCCGACGGCCTCCACATTGTCTATGGGTGCATCTACCATGCTGAGGACCAGATCGATGTCGTGAATCATGAGGTCGTGAATCACGGAGACATCGGTTCCCCTCAGGCCGAAGCCGGCCATCCTCAGGGCCTCTATGTAGCGGGGCTTGTTCACCCATTTCCTCGCCGTCCTGAGAGCGGGGGCGAAGCGCTCGGTGTGGCCGGTGTAGAGGGTGACATTCTTGGATCTGGCCAGATCCACCAGCTCCCGGCCCTGTTCAACCGTTTCGGTGATCGGCTTTTCGACCAGGGCATGCTTGCCGGCCGAGAGCACCTTCTTTCCGACCTCGTGGTGCAGGTTGGTGGGAACCACTATGGAAACCGCGGCGACGTCGGCAAGCAGACTCTCGATCGAATCATAAGGCCTGGTGTCATGCGCATCGGCCATCTCGGCCATCCTGGCCGGGTCCGAGTCGTGAATGCCCACGAGCTCCGCTTGAGGAAGTTCCTTGTAGATCCGGGCATGATGCTGGCCAAGCTGGCCCACGCCTATCACTCCACAGGCAATCTTGCTCATCACTCACTCCTTCTGGAAAAAAAGCCGCCCTGTCGGCGGGCGGCAAGAGGATTCGCTCGGCGAACACCTATAGCTGTATTCCTCTCTCCGACCCCTCTATGAATTCTATCAGATGTTTGACCTCGTCGATCATCGGCAGTTCCGACTTCATCTTCTCCAGTGACTGCGTGACATTGAGATTGGAGCGGAACAGCAGCCGGTAGGCCCGCTTGAGCGTGGCTATGGTATCAGGCTTGAAGCCGTTCCGCTTCAGGCCGACCGAGTTGAGCCCGTTCACCAGGGGCGGGTTTCCGGCCACCTTGATGAAAGGAACGATGTCCATTGGTATCCTGGATCCGCCTCCCGTGTAGGAGTACGAACCCACCCGGACGAACTGGTGCACCACGCAGAGCCCGCTTATCGCGGCATAGTCCTCGATCGTCACATGCCCCGCCATGTTCACTCCATTGGCAAGCACCGTATTGCTGCCGACCACGCAGTTGTGGGCGATGTGAACATATGCCATGATGAAGTTGTTGTCACCGACCACCGTGGCTTCGCCTTCGCCCGTGGCCCGGTGCACGGTGGCATACTCGCGAATCGTGTTGCCGTCTCCAATGCGGACGAAAGTCTTCTCATTGCGGAACTTGAGGTCCTGCGGCTCTGTTCCGATCACCACCCCGTGACCGAGGCGGCAGCTGGAACCGATCTCCGTCCAGCCGTCGATCAGGCAATTTGCCCCGACCGCGGTGTCCTTTCCTATCTTCACGTTCGGCCCCACTATGCTGCCCGGCCCTATGGATACGCCGGGGCCGATCTCAGCAGCGGGGTCCACAAATGCGGCCGGGTGTATTCCCGCCCCCGCCATTGTCTCACCTGTCATGTTCCCAGACCCCTTCTGTCGACCTCCTGGCGGTCCTTGAGAACCGAAAGAAGATCGGCCTCAGCAACCAGGTCTTCCCCGACATATGCCTTGCCCCTCATCTTGCAGGTGTTCATCTTGAGCCTCAACATCTCAAGCTCGAATCGCACCTGGTCGCCCGGCATCACCGGTTTCCTGAACTTGGCCTTGTCGATCGCCATGAAATAGACCAGCTTCTCCCTGGGGTGCTCCACCATGCTCAGGA
>JASFOL010000101.1:0-5789 GCA_050116545.1 bacterium
GGCCTCAAGGGCGACCTGGACGTTTATCGAAAGCACGGAAGGTTCAGCCGGGTCGGTGGAGAGGCCAGATGGGGAACCGGCTGGCTGAGGGCCCATGTGGAAGCCTGGATGAAGCCGTCGGTCGAGCGCTTCAAGGCCAACCGCAGGGACATACTGTCGAAACTGAGTGAATTCAGATCCAGATATGCATCGGAAGAGGAAAGGGGAAGCGTAGATGTTCACTAAGATTCTCGTGGCGTCGGATGGATCGGGTCCGGCAATGAACGCCGCCAAGGCGGCGGCGAAGATAGCCAAGGCCATGTCGGCTTCTGTGACCGTTGTCACGGTTTCATATGTGCCCAAAGCCTATGCCGGGGACATCTCACCGGCTATGAGGCAGGGCTATGTGGATGAGTGGCATCATGTCCTGGACCTGACGGTCAATGCCGTCAAGCGTCTGGACGTGGAGCCCGAGGCCAGGCTATTGAGAGGAGATGAGCCTGCTCCCGCTATCCTCAGGGAACTCGAGTCCGGAGGCTATGACCTGCTGGTGGTTGGCCGGACGGGAGCCGGCGGCCGCAAGATGAAGAACGCAGGCCTCGCGATGATGGGCGGGGTGAGCATGAAGATCGTCGGAAATGCCGAGTGTGCGGTTCTGCTGGTTCATTGATAACAAAGCGAGTAAGGGAAGAACATGTTCAGAGTACTTGTGATCAATCCGGGCGGCGGCTCGACCAAGGTGGCCATCTGCGAGGGCGCCGACTGTGTGCTCACCCGGAGCATTGCCCATCCCCACGAGGAAGTGGCGCGCTTTGCGGATGTCTTCTCCCAGCGCGAGTACCGGGAGCGCGCGGTTGAGGACTTCCTCGATGCGGAGGGCATCGACCTTGAGACCCTGGACGCGGTGGTGGGCCGTGGCGGGGCGCTTAAGCCCCTGGTCAGCGGGACTTACCGGGTCAACGAGACCTTGATTGAGGACATAAAGGCCGGAAGGGTCCAGGCCCAGCATGCTTCAAACCTGGGACCGATTATGGCCTATGATATCGCAGAGTCAATAGGCAAGCCCGCCTTCATTGTCGATCCGGTCTCTGTCGATGAGTTCATTCCCGAGGCCAGGATCTCGGGGCTCCCGGAGCTGGAGCGGAAGAGCCTGGACCATCCCCTGAATTCAAAGATGGTCGCCCGCGAGGCCGCCCGCGAACTGGGCGGGGTCTACCGGGATATGAACTTCATCATCGCTCACCTGGGTACGGGCATATCCATAAGCGCCCATGAGAAGGGAAGGGCCATAGACGTAAACAATGCCCAGGACGGCGGCCCATTCTCCAATCAGAGGGCGGGTGGCCTTCCCACCACCCTGTTTGCCGATCTCTGCTATTCGCGGAAGCTGACGCGAGACGACATGTTTGAACGCCTCACCAGAAGCGGGGGCATGATGGCCTATCTCGGCACCGACGATATGGCGAAGGCCGAGGAGATGGCTTTGGCGGGAGACGAGAAGGTCCGTCTCATTGTCTCTGCCATGGCCTACCAGATTGCCAAGGAAATCGGCGCGAGCGCCGCCGTCTTGAGAGGCGAAGTTGACGCGATAGTCTTCACCGGCGGAATGGCCAACTCCGACTACCTTGTCAATCTTGTGAAGGAGCGCGTGGGCTTTGTAACTCCCAATATCTTTGTCTATCCCGGCGAGCACGAGATGGAAGCCCTGGCCATGGGCGCCATGCGGGTCCTCAATGGAGAAGAAGAGCCCAGGCAATACCGATGACGACTCGCCGGCACCTTCCCATCCTTATGACCGTAGCCGCGGCGCTTCTGTGGGGCACCTCGTTCACCGTGGTCAAGATCGGTCTTCGCTACATTGACCCCTATGTTTTCGTGTTGCTCCGCTTCCTTGTGGCCACGGCAGTCCTGGCCTGCGTGGTCCTTGCGACGGGAAAGTGGAACGAGTTTGCGGTGTCCATGAAAGACAGGTACTCGCTGATTCTGGGAATCACCCTGGTTGCCAGTTTCGGGCTCCAGTTCAGGGGGCAGGTGGAGACCACCGCCGGCAAGGCCGCGATGATCATAAACGCGAGCGTCGTGCTGGTGGCGCCCCTGAGCGTCGGGTTTCTCAAAGAACGCATGACCTCGAGAAAGCTCATCGCCCTTCTCATAGGGCTCGTCGGGGTCTATCTCATAACGGCTCCGTCGGGTGGCGGCGGTGGAGGGACCCTCAGGGGCGACCTCATGATAGCCGGCTCATCGCTGATGTATGCCCTCTATGTCGTATTCACCAGGATGGCCATGAGCAGGCATGAGGTCCCGGCATTACCCTTCGTCGCCGCGGTTTTTCTCTGGGCCCTGCCTGTCTTTGTGCTCATAAGCCTTCCGGTGCTCGTCAAGGGGGTGGACCTTGACCGCAATGCCCTGCTGTCCACGCTCTACCTGGGCCTCTTCTGCAGCGTCCTGCCCTTCGTGCTCTACACTGCGGCCATGAAACACATAGGCGCCCTGACTTCCGCGATAGTGCTGCTAGCCGAGCTCGTATTCGGGGTCGTGATCGCCTTTCTCATCCTCGGGGAGACCCTTTCGACTGCTGTCTTCACCGGGTGCGTCCTGATCTGCCTGGGCATCATCGTGGTGGGAAGCAAGCCCTGACCCGGGCACAGAGGGGTATGATCCGGGCTGCGCCTCGAGTGACCCGTTTATTTCACCAAGGCTTCCAGGAATGAAGGCTTCGCACCCCGACACCCTCATCGTTTGACAACACAGGCTCCTCATGCTACAATCCGGCCACTTGGTGGTGGGGGGTGTGCACCGGGTACCAGCACCAGCGGTATCTGAGTATCGGATCTCCTTGACGTCTGCCTGCTGCGAGCAGACCGTGAGGGGCTAATGCCAGACTCTGCGACCCGCCTCACAGTATGCAATGGAATAGCGAGTTCCACTTCTCTGGATGGAAAGGAATCTGTCCCCTGTGAGCGTGGACAATTTCTGTGTGTGGCGTTGTGTATTGATAATGGATGGACGGGCGAAAACTGAAACTGTATAGCTGTTCTCTTCATGAAGGAGGTGGTGCCTGGAAGCGTGTGGTTCAGCTGAGTGGGGAGGGTGTGGGAAGGTCGTGCTGCTGATGGTGAGGAGCGGAGAGTCAGCTTTCCAATCCGGAAAGGAGTTGAAAGATGGAGCGAACAGTCTTGTTTGGAGTCCTGTGCCTTATGCTGGCCGCCGTTTACCCGGTGGCTGCGCTGGGTGCGCCCGGGGACGCGGTGGCAACAATCACGACCCCGGTTCCGACTACGAGCTGTTGCACAATCGGGATTGCCGCCGACTGTGACGGGAATCTCTACTACACAAACAGCTTTTCAGATACCCTCTACATGATGGACAAGTTCGGGGCCTATGTGGGTCAGGTTCCCTTCACGGATGCCGCCGGCAATGCTATCTCGTTCGGGGCGATCTCTTGGGACGCGACCAGGGACATGATCTGGGCCGGGACAGATAGCTCGGGGAACCCGGCTTCGGTTTACCTGGTCGATCCGGCAACGGGTTTGGCCACTTACCGGTTCACAGGTTGCATCGGACCGGCCGGTTTCACCGACGGCCTTGCCTACGATGGCACCGACAACACCCTCTGGTTCAGCGATGACGTCTCCGAGGACATATGTCACTACGATACGTCGGGTGTTTTTCTCGGCTCGATCACCCCTACGGATCCCGCGGGTAATATCCTTGGTCAGATCAGTGGTGTTCTGGTCGGAAAAGGCGATATCCTCTATATCGGCCGGGACGGAGAAGGTCAGATCGTTAAGATCGACAAGACCACCGGCAACCAGATAAGCATGTTTGCCACCGTTGGTGGCAGGGACGAGGATCTTGAGTGCGACTTGATCAACTTCGCCCCGCTGGAGGTCATCTGGTCCAAGGATGCTTACGACAACACGGTGAGCGCGATCGAGGTAGAGGAAGGAACCTGTATCTGCGCCGGTGAGCCCGAGATCATTCCGGTCGATATTGACATCAAGCCCACGTCATGTCCCAACCCGTTCAATACCAAGAGCAATGGCGTGCTGCCTGTTGCGATTCTGGGAACCGAGGTATTTGATGTGTCCGAGGTGGATCCGTCTACGGTGACCCTCGAAGGAGTGTCCCCTCTGAGGTGGGCGTTTGAGGATGTAGCGACACCGTTCGAAGGAGATCTCTGTGACTGCCATGAGCTGGGTCCCGACGGTTACATGGACTTGACGCTCAAGTTCGAGAGTCAGGAGATACTTACCGCGCTCGGTGCGGTGACCGATGGGGAATACCGGCCGCTTACCTTGATGGGTGAGACCATTGAAGGTACCCCCATAAGCGGTCAGGATTGCATCTGGATCAAGCACAAGGTCCACAATACAGGGGCTCCGCCGGTAATCTCCGTTGGAAGCTTCACCGGAGACGCCTCGGTTATCCACCTGAGCCTGAGTGAAGCGACCTGGGTATCCATGGTGGTCTATGATGTCCGCGGCAAGCGAGTCAAGGGGCTGGTCAATGCCAGCTTGTCCAGCGGGGACCACACGATCACATGGACGGGCAGAGACGATGCCGGCAAAGCCGTGGCTGACGGCGTTTACTTCTGCCAGGTCAGAGCCGGAAGCGTTGAACAGACAGTGAAGATGCTGATGACGCAGTGACCTTGCGGTTCAAGCAATTTGGCAGAGCCAGGGCCCGGCCCCTGGCTCTTGCCTTTGGCCCCCGGGTGCAAGGATCGACTATTGAACGCAAACCCGGAAAACAGCGTGCCCCTGGAAGCCCGGCACACTGCCGATTTCGCTTGAAACGCGGAGCCGGCAATGGTATAATCGATATAACAGTTGAAGATTGAGCAACGGCAATTCCCAGGAGTCGGGGTTCGAACTTAGCGGGTCCATTTCAGTATGGAGGAGGCTATGAGAACCCGGGCCTTTTTTTATTTGCTCGCAGTGATGATTCTGGCTTCAACGGCCAGTGCCACCCCGCCGATTCCGGCGCTCGGTACTGCGGTGGTCGATGGCGAATACGGGGAGTGGAATCTGACACATGACTTCTTTGCTGACATGTACCGCGCCGGTAACCCGAATAAGCCGCTGGAGTCCAAGCTCTATCTCCGGTATGATTGCAGCACGAACACATTGTATGCCCTTGTGCTATGTGAGCCTGGTGTAGTTGGTTACATAGACTCAACGGCAACGACGGCCTGGATTGCCATTGGCGATCAAACAAACAAAGTCGTGAATGAGATTTCAGGCAATGACGGAATTCCGCCTGATTTTGCCTGGATTGACCGTGGTTTTGACGGTAACCCGTGGCACGTTCACGGGTACGAGGCCTCTTTCACAGTGATGCCGGGCATTTATGTCATCATTGCGCACATCGATATATGGGACGTCTCCAGTCAGACCTCGGCTACCATGGGGTTCCCGGGAAGTGGTCCCGAACTGGTTATCCTGGACTTGCCCAGCGCGGTCCAGCCAGCCACTCTTGGCGGCCTCAAGGCCCTGTATCGCTGAGTGTGATTCGCTTTGCAGAGCGCATTTGGCTTGTTCAGGGTGGATCGCGGCAGCATATCCTCCAGGAGGTAGCCTGAGCATGGCCGGCTGGTGAACCTGCCGGTCGCCGCATCGTCCGCCTGGCTGGCGACCTTTGCGCTGTTGCCGGCGTCGACGTTTCTGTTGCGATTCCTGACCAGGCGGGGCTTGTGGCTGTTGAGCGCCTGATGGATATGGTTCTGGTGGCACTTGCAGTTCAGCTGTTCCTGGACGGGATGAGAAACGCATTTGCCCAGGCGTCCTGGAGGCCCAAGAACGCAAGAA
>JASFOL010000102.1:0-5777 GCA_050116545.1 bacterium
AGGTGGCCGAGATCGAGCTCAACAGGCTGCTTCACCGCCCTCTTGAAGAACCCTTCCTCACCGAAGAGGAGGACGTATACGATCCGGCCCTGGTCGGCACCGAGGCCTGGTACTACAGGTTCACAAGGAACATCCTGCAACTGTCGACGCTTCGCGACTTCCTCGTTGTGGAGGGTCTAAGGAACTCGCCGGAGCTCAGGGCGATCGATGCCGCGATAGCGGCCAATGAGCGTGCCCTGACGGCGGCAGGCAGAAGCTTCTGGCTGCCGGACCTCGGATTTCAGGGAGAGGTCGGGAGGACATTCTGGAAGGAGGGCGAGGGCTCTGATGCATCGGCTCTCGGACTTGACGACACGGACTGGAGCGTCGCGGTCGGCCTGTCGTTTCCGCTTATTGAAGGTGGGGCCAAACTGGCCAGCCGCGGCCGGGCGGCCCGGGAACTCGATCAGTTGAGAACACAGCGTGAATCGCTGGTGGAGAGAGTGGAACAGGGTGTTCGCTCGGCCTTTATCATGGGAAGCGCTTCGTATGCCGGAATGGAGCAGACAACGCTCGCGGCGGAGGCGGCAAGCAAGTCGCTGGAAGTTGTAAGTGACTCATATTCGCGCGGCGCGGTGTCAATCCTGGATCTTCTCGACGCGCAGAACGCGGCCCTGGTTTCCGATCTTGCGGCGGCGGATGCGGTGTACAATTTCCTGGTGGACATGCTGGCCAGCGAACGAGCATACGGCAACTTCGAACTGCTGGCGACCGATGAGGAGCGCGAGGCCTTCGCCGGGCGCCTCGAGACATTCTTCAGAGAACGTGGAGTATCGGTAGACGAATAGTTCGGGGGGCGCATCGCTCCCGGGCCTGGAATTGAGCCGAGACGGCTGCAACCTGCGGGGAGGTCAGTCACAATGAAATCAGGGATTCGCCTTACCTCGATATTGTTATTGGCCCTGCTGTCTTTCGCTTCTTGCGCGAAGAAAGAGGAACAGGCCGAGATAGTCCGCCCGGTGAGATACCTGGAGGTCTACTCCACCGGAGGCACCAGGGTAAGGGCATTCTCGGGTGTGGCCAGATCGGGTGTTGAGTCCAGACTGAGTTTCAGAGTCCCGGGGACTGTGCAGGCGGTCTCTGTGGCTCTGGGGGACAAGGTGGAGAAGGGAGACCTCATAGCACGGCTCGATCCGGCGGACTATGAGCTCAGGGTGGAGCGGGCAGAGGCCAGCCTGACAAATGCGGAGGCCCAGGCCCGCAATGCCGGGGCGAACTATGACCGGGTGAGGGCGCTCTATGAAAACAACAGCGCCTCCAAGACCGATCTCGATGCCGCGCGTGCCGGGCAGGAGTCCTCAAACGCAAATGTGCAGGCCAGAAGGAAGGAACTGGAGCTGGCCCAGTTTCAGCTCAGATACACCAGGCTGACGGCCCCGACAGCCGGGGATATCGCCAGGGTCGATGTCGAGGTCAACGAGAACGTCGGGGTGGGACAGACGGTGGTCGTTCTCACGGCGGGTTCGGAGATGGAGGTCAAGGTCTCAATGCCTGAGATCCTGATCTCGCAGGTGAAGGAGGATGACGAGGTCCAGGTCGAGTTCGATGCCATACCGGAGATGGTGTACCTGGCAAGGGTCGTGGAGGTGGGTGTCGCGGCCACCGGAATGGTGACCACCTTCCCGGTCACGGTGAGGCTCCGTGAAAACGATCCGGATATTCGTCCGGGGATGGCCGCGGTGGTCTCTTTTGCCTTTGAGTCGGGGGACCAACGCGAGCGGTATATGGTCCCCACGGTCGCGGTTGGAGAGGACCGTGACGGCCGCTATGTATATGTTGTCGAACCCGCGCAGGATGAGCCCGGTTTCGGCATCGCGCGCCGTCGGAGGGTGACAGTCGGTGAGTTGACCGCTGATGGACTGGAGATCTTTGAGGGGCTATCCGACGGTGACCTTGTGATCACTGCCGGGGTCAGCCTCATTGTAGACGGGCAGAAGGTGAAGATCTAAGCATCGTTTCGGCAAGCGCCGCTTCAGCAAAGCAAGGAGATGCGACACATGAGCATGACCAGTGCCGCCATTGAGAAGAACCGCGTGACGGCGGTCCTCTTGATTCTGATACTGATTGCTGGCCTCATGGCTTTTCGCCACATGCCCCGGGCCGAGGATCCCGGCTTCATCGTACGCGCCGCAATGATCCTCACCTATTTTCCCGGCGCCAGTCCCGAGCGGGTTGAAATGCTCGTGAGCGACAAGCTGGAGAAGGCCATACAGGAGATGCCCGAGCTGGATTTTGTCACGAGCGAGTCCAAGACGGGCGTATCGGTGGTGATGGTCTTGATAAAGGAGAGCTACACAGACATGCGTCCCATATGGGACAGCCTCCGGAGGAAGATGGACAGGGTCAGGAATGAACTGCCCGAAGGCGTGATAGGTCCGCTGGTCAACGATGAGTTCGGGGATGTCTTCGGCACCGTCGTCACCGTGGCGGGTGAGGGCTACACCTATGCCGAGCTCAAGGAGATAGCGGACCAGGTCAGGGATGAGTTGCTCCTTATAGAAGAGGTGGCCAAGGTCGAGATCCACGGCGCCCAGGACGAGCGCATATTCGTGGAGTACAATGATGCGAGGCTGGCCGAAGTCGGACTTTCGGCAAGCCAGCTCGTGGGCATTCTTCAGAGTCAGAACATAGTCATACCCGGTGGCGATGTCACCACAGGAATGGAAAGGATAGTCCTCGAGCCCACTGGAAGCTTCGGCAGCATAGAGGAACTTCGCCGCACGCTCGTGACGGTTCCGGGGAGAGGGGATCTCATATACCTGGAGGACCTGGCGGATGTCTATCGCGGCTACATCGATCCTCCCAGGTCGATAGTTCACTCATCGGGGAGGCCGGCTCTTGCGCTGGCCGTCAACCTGCGGGAGGGAGGCAATATTCTGGTCCTCGGTGAGAAGGTGAAATCAACCATAGATCGCCTGAGATCGGTCTATCCGATAGGCCTGGAATTCGATTTCGTCGCTTTTCAGCCCGATGCGGTGGACCGGAAAGTGAATGACTTCATAAGCAATCTGATCCAGGCCGTGGTCATCGTGCTGGTGGTCATGCTTATCACACTCGGTTTGCGAACCGGCATCGTGGTTGCATCGCTGATACCCATGGCCATGATCATGAGCCTGCTGGTCATGTCGTTCTTCAAGATAGGGCTTGACCAGATGTCGCTGGCATCACTGATCATAGCACTCGGAATGCTAGTGGACAATGCGATCGTGATGTCGGAGTCCATAATGGTCCAGATGCGGGCCGGCAAGAAAGCGGTGGCCGCCGCGGTTGATTCGGCGAAGGAACTGCGGATACCCATGCTTACATCTTCACTGACGACGGCTGCGGCATTCCTGCCGATATACCTGGCCGAGTCGGGCGTCGGCGAATACACCGCGCCGCTTTTCAAAGTGGTCACGATCACCCTGCTTTCTTCCTGGATTCTTGCGCTAACCATGACGCCCCTCTTGTGCTCCCGTTTTCTCAAGGTCAAACCGGCCCCGGAGGGCAATCCTTACGACTCCGGGTTCTACCGAAGATACCGGTCGGTCCTGCTTGCTCTGCTCAGGCGGCGGGGCCTGACGGTATTAGGCACTCTTGCGTTGTTCATACTGGTCCTTCAGGGTTTCAGGTTTCTCCCCAACATCTTTTTCCCGCCCAATGACAAGCCCGTCTACACCGCCGAGTTTGAGCTGCCGAGCGGCACTCCGATCGAACGCACCGAAGAATTGGTCACGCAGATCGAGTCTTTCATGGCGGACAGCCTCATGGCGGGTGAGGCCCGGGAAGATGGGATCGTGAACTGGTCAACCTATATGGGAGAGGGTGCTCCCAGGTTCGTCCTCAACTACAATCCTGAACCGGCCAGGCCCGAGTATGCGGTAATGGCCGTGAACGCGACTTCTCTGGAGGTCGCGGACCGGCTGATAAGCAGGACAGAACGGTTTTGTTTCGATACGTTTCCCGACCTGAGAACAGATATCAGGCTGCTTCCGATCGGTCCTCCGCCTATCGCTCCTGTGGAAGTCAGGATTTCCGGCAAGGACATGGATGAGGTCTTCAGCATAGCGGATAAAGTGAAAGCGAGGCTCGCCGAGGTCCCGGGTACCAAGAACATCCACGATGACTGGGGGACGCGGACGAAGAAGCTGATTGTCAACGTGAACCAGGCCAGGGCCAAACGTGCAGGCGTGACGAGCAGGGACATAGCCATTTCTCTGCAGACAGCGCTGACAGGCATCGAAGCCACTCAATACAGGGAAGACGACAAGGTCATCCCGGTAACGCTGCGGACCGAGGAGGCGGAGCGCCATGATGTGGGGAAGATAGAGACCATCAATGTTTATTCCCAGGCCACGGGGAGAAGCGTCCCGCTGAACCAGGTTGCGGATGTCGAAGTCGTCTGGCAACCATCCAAGGTTCTTCGCAGGGACAGACTCAAGACGGTCACTGTGAAATGTGACGTGACAGAGGAGACGACCCCGATCAAGGTCAGCGGTATCATGGACACCTGGCTGGCCGGAGAAAGGGAAACCTGGGATGTGGGCTATAAGTACGGACTGGGCGGCGAACTAGAAAGCTCCGTCCGGGCAAATGATTCGATCATGGACAAGCTGCCTATTGCCGCGCTGATAATAGTCATACTCCTGGTGGCCCAGTTCAACTCAATCCGCAAGCCCTTCATCATTCTCACAACAATCCCATTGGGATTGATCGGGGTGGTGATCGGGCTTCTCGTTGCGAGATCGTATTTCGGTTTCATGACTCTGCTTGGTATCGTCTCCCTTGCCGGGATCGTGATCAATAACGCGATTGTGCTGCTCGACCGGATCAGAATCGAAATCGAGGAGCACGGGCGTGAGCCGGCCAGGGCCGTTGTCGAAGCAGCTCAGAGACGCATGAGGCCCATCCTTCTGACCACCGCGACGACTATGGGTGGCCTGATCCCTCTCTGGGTCGGGGGGGGACCGATGTGGGAGACCATGGCGATCGCCATCATCTTCGGCCTGGCATTTGCCACCGCTCTGACCTTGGGGGTGGTTCCCGTGCTCTACTCCATTCTATACAGGGTGAAGTTCAACGACTTTCGATACTGAGCTTCGTGAACCATGGACAGTCAGCGGCATCCCGGTGAACCCGGGACGGCCGGCGACATCCGGGTGAACTCAGGACAGTCAGCGAAATCCCGGTAAATCCCGGACGGCCGGCGACATCCCTCCGACCCCGCTCAGAACGGCCAGAAACGCGGGATCAGCAAGACCGCCAGGACCCAGAACATGAGATTGAGGGGTATGCCGAGCTTTGAGAAGTCAGAGAAACGGTAGCCTCCCGGAGCATATACCATAGTGTTGGTCTGATAACCCACCGGCGTGGCGAAGCTCGTTGATGCCGCGAAGGTGATTGCCACAAGGAGAGGTCTCGGATCGATATCCATGATCTTCGCCACGGAAAAGGCCACAGGCGCGAGAAGTATGGCCGCGGCATTGTTTGACATCGTCTCGGTCAATACGGCCGTCGTAAGGTAGAGCACCGCCAGGACCGTGAGGGGGCCAGCACTTATGGCATGGCTGAGCAGTTTGCCCGTGAGCCAGGAAGCGGCCCCTGTCTGCTCAAGCGCGAGGCCCAGTGGCAGTATCCCTCCCAGGAGAAAGATTATCTTCCAGTCGACTGCCCGATATGCTTCCTCAATGTTGAGGCAACCTGTCACAACCATCGCGACTGCCCCGATCAGAGTGGCGAAGAGGATGGGAGCCACGCCG
>JASFOL010000103.1:0-5753 GCA_050116545.1 bacterium
ATTTCACTCATTGTTCCCTCCCAGGCATTCCTGTACTTGAATCCGCTTACCGTTGAATTCGCTTACTTGACCTCGCCACGCCCCTGGATCGATCTCGCAAGTGTCATCTCATCCGCCAGGTCAAGATCGCTTCCCATGGGGACTCCCCGGGCAATAGTGGTGATCTTCACACCCAGGGGCTTCACAACCCCCGCAAGATAGCTGCAAGTGGCCTCCCCCTCGACAGTAGGATTGGTAGCTATTATCACCTCTTCCACACCCAGTTTCTCTATCCTCTCGGTCAGACTGTCGATGGAGAGATCTTCCGGCCCCAAGCCGTCAAGCGGGGAGAGCCTTCCATGAAGCACGTGATAGAGTCCTCTGTATTCACCCGTCTTCTCGATTCCCATCACATTGCCGGGTTCCTCCACCACGCATATCACTTTGCGCTCCCGCCTCGGGTCCGCGCAGATGGCGCAGGGATCACTTTCGGTGATCGCTCCGCACTCCGCGCAGTATCCCACATTATCCTTCATCTGCACCAGGGCAGTGACCAGGGAGGTCACCTCTTCAGCCGGAGCCTTCAGCAGATAGAGGGCAATCCGCTGAGCGGTCCTCCTGCCGATGGTCGGCATCTTCGAAAGCTCCTGAATCAGCCGCTCTATTTTCTCTGAGCTACCAAGCAATTTGTACCTCTTTAGAAGAGTCCGGGCGGGATTCCGAGACCTCCGGTCACCTTGCCGATCTCGTTCATCGCGAGTTCCTGCGCACGTTTCTTTGACTCATTCACGGCCGCCAGAATCAGGTCCTCCAGCATCTCAACGTCATCCTTGTTGACCACTTCCGGATCGATCTTGATACTGACGATCTCCTGTTTCCCATTGGCAACCACCGTCACCATTCCACCGCCGGCCGTTGCTTCCACGGTCTTCTCTCCAAGCTCCTCCTGGACCCGCGCCATCTCACTCTGAAGCTTCTGGGCCTGCTTCATGAAATCGAACTTACCCAATAAGACTCACCTCCTCACACCGTTGTCCCAAATTGCGTCACCCTGTTGACTTATCCTGTGAACTTTCTTTTCTTCGCCGTATCCCCACCACCTTGCCGCCGAGATTCCTGACCAGGGCCCGGATCACCGGGTCTCTCTCGACCACCGCAGCGATGTCGGCCGCCCGGGGCTCGACCGCCCCCCCGGCTCTAGGCCGGGGTTCATCCTCAGGCACCGGCGCCGCTTCATGCCCGGGCGCCGCACCATAAACGGCCGCCTCATCGGCGGCTTCATCGGTCCCGGCCCCGGTCCCACCGGCGACCTCGGGCTCCGGCGGGGATATGCGATCGTCCATCACCTTGACCCTGGTCTTAAAGGTCACCGAGGTATTGGTAATCTTCTGCACCTGTTCTGTCAAGATTCTCATGTTCTGGCCCTTGCGGACCTGGCTCTCGTGAAACTGGCTTGGCACATTGATCCAGTAGACACCCTCCGAAAGCCTCGGCGGCTCGCACAGATCGAGGATCGATGCCAGGCCCATCTTGGTCTCTCGCAGGTGCTCGATGACATCCTGCCAGGACTGAATGACGTCACCGACCTGAGCTCCGTCCGTGACGGCACCCTGGCCGACCGGCCCTCCTCCCGCCACCTGCAACCCGGGAGAACTCAAATCCGCGCCCCGCTCAAGGGTGTCCACCGCGCCGCCGGCCGAACGGCCCTTCTCAGGCCCGGGCCTGCCCGCCTTCCCGGGGGATGCGCCGCCCGGCCCCCGGCCGGACGCACGGGGTTTTCCTGCCGGTCCTGAACCACCGCCCGATACGGCGCCGCCACCCTGTCCCGCGCCAGTGCCCGAACCGCCTGCCGAGCCTGAACCGCCGGGCGCACCGGGCCGCCTGAGCATCTCCACGATGTCGGAAACCCTGGCGATTGTCTTGACATTGGCCATCCTCAGGACCACGGTCTCCAGGAGATATCGCTGGTGGCTGGCACGCTTGATATTGTTCTCCGCGTCCGCGATCATCGAGAGCAGGCTCAGGAGATGCTCGGTCGAGACTCCCTTCACCATCTTGACCAGGTTCTTCCGGGTTTCCCCCGTGAGCGACAGGAGCTCGCGCGATTTGGGATCGATGGAGGCGATAAGCAGGAACCTTATCCACTCGGTGAGCGATGCCACGAGGTCAAGCGGGTCAACTCCGCCGTCGAAAGCCTCACCAAGAAGGTTGAGGACGGCCGCCTCATCACCGGCGATCACCGCCCCGGCGATCCTGGAGACCGCTTCGCTCCCCCGGAACCCCATGATCGATCCGATGTCTTCGTCCCTGGCGCTTCCGCCGCTGAAGGCGAGCACCTGTTCCAGCATACTCTGGGCATCGCGCATGCTGCCCTCGGCACGCTGCGCGATAAGAGCAAGCGCGCTGTCATCACATTTGTAGCCGTCGGTATCACAGACTTGTTTGAGCCTCTCGCTGATCATGCCGGCCGGGATGCGCCTGAAGTCAAATCTCTGGCAACGCGACACTATGGTCTGCGGGACCTTCAAGGGCTGGGTGGTCGCGAATATGAACACCACATGCGAGGGCGGTTCCTCCAGGGTCTTCAAGAGAGCATTGAAGGCCTCCTGGGTGAGCATATGCACCTCGTCGATGATATAGACCTTCTTCTTTCCCCCGACCGATGCATAGCGCACGCTCTCACGCAGGTTTCTTATCTCATCGATGCCGCGATTGGACGCACCGTCGATCTCTATGACATCCATGCTGGTGCCCTGCGCGATTTCCAGGCAGGCGGCGCACTTGCCGCAGGGATCGATGGTGGGTCCTTCGGTGCAGTTCAGGGACTTGGCAAGAACCCGCGCGACTGTGGTCTTGCCCACTCCGCGGGGGCCGCTGAAGAGATAGGCGTGGGCCACCCGTCCGCCGGTGATCGCGTTCTTCAGGGTGCGGGTCACATGCTCCTGGCCGATAACATCGTCGAAGGTTCCCGGTCGCCACTTCCGGGCAATGACGATGTAGTCCTTGCCTTCATCAGCCATAACCGCTCAGGTCCTCATCTATAGTAACCCAGGCCGTGCACCCTTCCTCGACCAAGCTCCCCGGGCGCCTGCAGGACAGCCAGCTCCAATCAGGTGACCCTGCGGCACATGAAGGGTCTCGCTTACCGCTGCTACCTTCCGGTCCTGACGGGGTTCACAAGTCTTCATTGCGCAGGACCTGGTCTTCAACACCGCTTATCCCGCCGCTTTCCCAAAGAGACAAGACCTCAGAAGGGAATTCAACCCCGCTATAGCGGGTTGCGGGTTACAGGGCACCGCTACCTCCCCGTCTAGCACGACCCGGAACCCAAATACCGGTGAAAGTCATCGCAAGAAAACTCTATGTTGACACCGATCTGACGTTCTTGTGCGCCAAGAAGATACCAGCAAACACAGGCGGGGTCAAGCCACGAATTAGGAATTCAAATTTGGGGTCAGGTACCGGTTCAGAGAATTCTCTGAACCGGTACCTGACCCCTTTCTTGAATTCGGGCGCGGCTTGCGATTCAGCGGGCCTTCTCATAGTAGTTGAGGGCCTCGGGCATCCACTTCTTGAGATCCTCTATCCTGGTTTCGGGATTGGGATGGGTGGAGAGGAACTCAGGCGGGGCCGCACCTCCCTGCTCCTGCATCTTGACCCAGAAGTCGACCGCGGCCCTGGGATCGTATCCCGCCTTGGCCATGTACATGAGACCCATATAGTCGGCCTCGCTCTCGTGGGTCCTGCTGTAGGGAAGCACGTAGAGCAGGCCCGTGCCGACACCATAGGCGATGCTGGCAAGCTGCAGCGTGGTCTCGGTCTTGGCGCTCAGGGCTTCGCTCAGGGCCATTCCCCCGAGGTCGACCATAAGCATCTGGGTCATCCGCTCAGCCCCGTGGCGGGCAATGGCATGGGCTATCTCGTGGGCCATCACTGTGGCCAGCTCGTCATCGCTGCCGGCCAGATCGATTATTCCGGTATACACCGCCACCTTTCCTCCCGGCAGGCAGAAGGCGTTCGCAATGGAATCGGCTTCGATCACATTGAATTCCCAGTCGAAGTCATCCCGGTCGGTCACCTCGGCGATTCTTTCCCCTATGGTCCGGACTCGCCTTACCAGGTCTTCATCCTCCGACAGGTTGGACTCCTCCAGGACCTGCTCATAGCCTGTGACACCCATCTGAAGCTCGGTGGCCTCATCGACCAGCAGGAAGCGGCTCCGCCCGGTAAAGGGCACCTTGCTGCAGGACACCAGGAACAGCGCCATGGCCACGAGTAAGGGGACCAGGAGACCGGGTCTGCGGATTATGCCTGGTTCAGGAAATCTCTTCATGTCGTTTGCCCCCCCTTGATTCTTCAATCCGCAAATTGGCGAGCAGGAAAAAAGGCGGGGCCGGATCGTGAATGACTCGGGTCTGTGTTCACGATCTGACCCCCTTCTGGTGGAGATGAGCGGATTCGAACCGCCGGCCTCTGCCTTGCGAAGGCAGCGCTCTCCCAACTGAGCTACATCCCCTTCTCTATAGTCACAGCTCCGGGACCGGTAGTCCCCTTGAGAACCGTCACGTCCGAAGTCACACGCCCGATCACATCGACGGGACTTGCCGGAACAATGTCATTCTCGCCGCTGGCAGGCGTCCTGCCATAGAAGATACAGAAGGCGTGACCTGTTGGCCAGTAGCCCAGGTCTCCAATATCGACCACCGCCTTCGGGGCCTCAAGGTCCGCGTCAACCGGGACCCGGAAGTAGATCTCCTCCCCCCAGGTCTGGCCATTCGCTTCTATGGGAAGCGCGTCCCATATAAGGCTCGCGGTCCTGGAGTCATTGAGCTCCGCCTCCAAAACGGTCTCGCCTATCTTTATGACGATCTTCTTCAAGGACTCATCCTCGCGGTCTATATCAAGATCATTCCAGTACCGTAACTTCTATAGCAAGCTGCGCCCAAAGTCAAGGTCGGAGAGCTCCGGGGGCGCCAAAAGGCAAGGTCGGAGAGCTTCCGAGGGCGACAAAGGGCAGGTCGGAGAGCCTCCGAGGGCGACAAAGGGCAGGTCGGAGAGCCTCCGGGGGTGAATGAAATCAGGCCGGAAGCTCGCTGATACGGTGAACCTCTCACTCCGCAAAGAGGCACTTCACATCACCCCAGGTAGTGGGCTCTGTGGCCGGGGCAGCCGTGTAGACTTCGGCGCAGATGACATACAAGGGAACATCAAGCCCTTCGGCGCAGTCCAGGACCCATATCCTCGGGGGATCGGAATCGGGATAGTCACTCAGGCAGACCTCGCCGCGACCGTCGGCATATAACCATACGAAGCTCGGGATAGCTATACCCGTCCGGCAGGCGGTCCAAGTATGCGCCGCACCCGTACCCGGTGCAGTCACCGAGCCGATCACAAGATCGCTGCAACTCGTGAATGCGGCGCTGTAAGTCCAGTCCGGCCAGGTCATGCCGTACTGCACACCCAGGTATTCGGTGATATCAAAGAACACCGGAAAGGCGTCGAAACTGGCGTACTCGCAGGAGAAGTTAAGATCTTCCCACATCTCTATCACCGGCAGGTTGTCGCAACCCTGCTTTGCATTGTGGGCCTTGACATGAACCGCACACTTCATGGCCGGGTTGTTGCCGGCAAGGCATGGGCTCGCCGCCGGCAGCACGGCCATCACCCACAGGATCACGATCAGCCCGGTAGGCAGAACACCGCAGCGCATTATCTCACCTCCCACTTTCTACTATCCGAGTTGCTCGGATATGTGTCAATTGGTAATAGCAGCC
>JASFOL010000104.1:0-5747 GCA_050116545.1 bacterium
AAATGTGTAACGCGCGTATTGAACCGTAAACGGCAGCTCCAGATTGTATGAGATGCTATCACTTCCTATGTAGGTTTCCCTTGTTCCGCTGAATCCGAGACTGAAATTGAGATTGCTATTATTGGTCTCCACGACGAAGCGGCTTCCGGTTGCCGTGAGGCTATTGCGGAGCTCGAGCCCCAGCTCCTCATTGTGTTCGGCCTGAAGGGCGCCGCCGGCAGTCCATCTCCTGGCAAGAAACCTGTCTATGCTGTATCCGATATCGTACCTGCTGGTTTTCTTATCGACCTGATCGGTCAGATACGCGCTGTAATTGAGATTGCTGCGCCACTTCTCGCCCCGGTAATCTGTCTTTCCACCCAGCGTGAATTCGGCGGTCTTCGTGGCCCGGGTATAGCTGAATCCCACAGAGATGTCTCCCCGCAGGCGCTCTATGAACCTGCTCTTTATCCAGGTCATACGGACTATGTCGGTGAGGCGAAGGGTGTCCGAGGCCGCGGTGGTTATGATCACGATCTCGTTTGGTGTCCTTGTACGGCCAAGCGAACCGAAGCGTTTGATGCCATACCTGTCCACCGTCTCGAATCTGTTGGAACTGGTCACATGATGGATCTTCTGCCACTCGATATAGACCTTGTCCATGTCATCGGTCTTGAATTCAATCTTCCCGTGAGTCAGGCTCCGGATTTCACCTGTTATGTGGTCGCCGTTTCTGAGGACCACCACATCGTTCCTGGTGGCATAGGAAGGTACGGTGAGCAGCAGGCCCAGGAGGGCCAGCGTCACTGTCGCGAAAGTGAGCTTCCTGAATCCGATCATCGGATGTTCCATGGATTCAATCATATATACCGCGGGCCGGCCGGTAAAGTCGAAATCCGCCACATCTACTTGAACATTCCCTGATCGTACATGGCCCAGAAGGCCGCGGGCGGGAGGCGGTTCTCGAAGGTGGGCCCGATCTCCTGAATCGAGGCCATGTTGCGGGCGATATCGATGCCCCTGGTGATACGTGCCGGCGTGAACACCAGTCTGGTGAGATTCAAGTCCTTGAGAGGGGTCAGATCGGTGACCGGTGTCTCGCCGATGTGCAGCCGCCGGAGATTGCTGCCTGCAAGGGGCTCCAGGTTGGTTACATTTGTGCGATGAAGCGTAAGGCTGACCAGCGGACAGTCCCTGAGCGGCGAGATGTCTTCCACCGGTGTCTCATTGAGCCACAAGAACTTGAGCGGCATGCCCCTGAGAGGTGAGAGGTCGTAGACCTCAGTTCCAAGGAGATTGAGTGTCTCGAGCGGCATCCCCTTGAGGGGTCTGAGATCGCTCACACGGGTATTGCTCAGATAGAGGCTGACCAGGTTCATCCCCCGGAGGGGCTCCAGATTATCCACTCGCGTATCCTCGAGATATAGCTCCACCAGCGGAAGATCCCTGAGGGGTGATATGTCGGAGATAGGCATGCCCCGGAGATCGAGGCCCGTCAGGTCCATTTCAGCCAGGGGCGACAGGTCGGTCACATTGGTGCCTGTGAGCTCAGCCCCCGTCACCTTGCCTTCCTCTATCCGAAATGCAGCATCCCAGTTATAGCCCGGGTTCGTGGCCTTCAGCAAAGTGTGGGCGCGTTCGGCGGTCCATTCCCTTGATTCCGTCGCGGCTCCGGCGGACGCTCGTTCCTGCGCCTCATCGCCTGCCGCGTTCTCCTTTCCGGTCTCTTTGCCGCACCCCGGAGGCAGCAGGCACAGCATACACAGGCCGGCCACGAGCAAACCGACCACGAGCGCGTGCGAACCTAACGGCCCTGAGCGAACCATCCCAGCCGGTCCTTTCTGATGAGAGGCTTCAGTTCTTCATATGGGATAAGCAGTCTGGTTGGTCCGTCGGCATACGACGCGATCTCATAATTGTTGAAATAGAAGACCAGCCCCTCATCCGTGATAGCGAAATTGTCATTCAGATCGAACTTGCCGTCCTCAAACCAGAAGCCGGCTTGATCGAGGCCCTGGCCGGCCGGAATCTCCTTGATTCTCCTGAATTCGCCTTCCGCGATTTCATTCAGGGCCTTCATATGGTCATCCATGATGATATCTGAAAGCGCCAGCATCATTCCCGTGGAGACATCCAGGCTGACATAGTTCGTGGTTGAGTTGGGATGGGCTCCGCCGGTAAAGGTGACCTCGCTCATTTCGAGGCTCAGTATTTGCGGCGCATTGTAGACGACAGTGATATTCCTCTCGAGAGACCACCCCGTGCTGTAGTCGGGCATATCCTGCTTGATCTTTCGGTATTCAGAGAAGAAACCCTCGGCAAGATCCTCGACGTCCTCCGGGTGATCCTCCTCTGATCGGGGAACCAGCAAGGCCTGCAGGATGAAGGCATTGAGGCCGCCCTGAGCATCGACATAAGGCGTCTCGGTTATCTCCGGGTAGCGCAATCTGACGGAAGCACAATCCCTGTAAGGGTCTTCGCAATCCCCCGTGGACCGCTCGAAAGCCTTCATCTCGTACCTCGAGCTATCGGGGCACTCCAGGTTGATCTCGAGACTAACCGCTGCAGAGCCGGCCGCCTCGGACCCCGCCGGGGGAGACTCGGTTGGGGCTGTCCTGGCGGCAAATGACCCGGGCGGCGCGGCCTTGCCGAGCCGGTATTCCTCCAGGGCCTGAAGCAGCCACTCCGCCGAGGTCATGGTCACACCGTCTTTTGTTCTTATATGGTATGCCTTGCCCGACATGGTGCTCTTGGTGGCAGAGAGCCGGATGAAGTCCTCGGGGGTCTTGATCTTCTTTCTGTAGTGCTTGTACTTCTTCATTATGTGGTCGGCCGCGGCCTCGGGTGAGTGCTCCTTGCCGTTGCGGATAAAGGTGGCATCGGAGTTTCTCACGTATTCAAGCAGGTAATCTATGGTCTCCTGGAGGTTCTCCTCGGCCGCCGCGGCGGGTCGCGGCGAGGCAGTCATAAGGGTGCAGAAAGCCAAGCAGATACAGCATGCGGATAACAATATCCCGGTCTTCATTCTCTTCTCCTTCGCCCGATCGTGCGCGGATAAGGCATGGAACCCTCAGTTGCAGGGTAAGCAATGAAACCCCGCTTGTCAATTGAACTGCCATTCAAGCCGAGCTCCGGGAATCCGGTGAGGCTGCCGGGAAAGTCTCTTGCGTCATACCTTGTTTGGCATAGAATGGAGGCATTCGATATCTTTCGTATGACCAGGTGCTATCATCTCTTCAGATTTCACTGGAGGAATGCCATGAGAAGGCTTCAAGAGTATTCAATGATCGCGAACTCCACCCTGCTCGGAGCGGCCTGTCTTGCCTTGCTGCTGTGTCTCCTGCCGTCCCTTTCGGCCGGCCAGGAGAGGCCCGATGAGGGTGGAGTGCTCACCAGATCGATGGGCTTTCCGCCGATCTGGAAGCCCTACGGCACGGTGGGGGCTGTATGGGACCGCCAGGTAAAAACCGACACCCAGGTTGGAGCCGAGCTCGGATTCGGCCTGTACAAGGATCTGGGCCACCCGGTAAACGGTATCCTGGGCCTTGCTCTGGAAGGGTACGGGCAGGGAATCGCCGGAGGGGTTGACGGTGGCGTTCGCGCCCTCGTCGGCAGCAGGTCCTTCCTGATTCACGTTGGCGCGGACTATTCCTTCGACAAGAAGAAAGTCAAACCAATTGCCACGCTTACCTTTCCGCTCTGGAGAGGAGGTTTCTTCGGGGATGGCGGCGATTTCAGGTTTGCCTGGGTAATCGGAAGAGACCCGTCCTTCAGCCTGGGTTTCAACATACCGCTCTGGCAACCCGAGATGGGACGCACGAGGCCTCGGCACGACTATGTGGCTCTTCCCAGGAGCCCGGAGCTGCGGGCTCCCGACTATGAGCCAGGCGCGGAACTCGCGGAGACGCTGGCCGACCTGAGAGAGGCGGGGATCTGGATAAGCCGCTTCACCACGCCCTTCCTGGACCAGGAGATAAGGTCCGACGAGGACAACCTTCGGAAGATCAACGAGGGTGTTGCCGAATTCAAAGCATACCTGAACAGCAAGAATGAGGACTTTCCCGGAGGACACACCTTTGAGGGCGTCATTGCCTTTTATCATAATGAAATTGACAAGGCCTTCTCGATGGCCCTCGGGGAGGCCGGAGGAGTTGAGAGCGAGATTGGCAAGCGTGCCGCCCAGGTCGCGCGCGAGGCCCTCCTGGAAGAGGTCATCATCCCCTACAACAGGTTGCTGGGTCAGACAAAAAAGAACGACAAGCTGCTGGGGCTGGGGAGCCGCGCGGAACAGGTCTTCAGGGTCTGGCTCTACCTGGACTCGGGCATTCCCAAGGAGAAGCGCGAGGGAGTGATGTATGTCTTCCGGCTTCTGGTGGAGCTCATGGAGACCAGCCGCAAGATGTCAAGAGACACCTGGGGCGACTCCAGGCTCGTCTGGATACCCATGCACTATGCCCTGCGCACGGAGGACCACGACACCCAGAAGGAGCTCGATGCCATAATCGAGCGCACGGTCGGCCAGAATTTCACCACGGGCAATGATGTTCACTACGTGATAAATGAGCAATTCCAGATTGAGCTGGCCCGGATGATCCTCGAGGCGGAGGACTATCACGTGCTCTGGATTCATGACTATGCCGGCCTCAATGACCAGGGCGATCCCGACAGGATCGGGTACCGGATGGCCCGCGAGGGCTATCTCAGGGCCCTGACCGAGCGGGTGAAGATGTATGACACCACGGGGAAGATGCCGGTCTATCTGATTTTCATCGATCAGTACTATTTCGAAGTAAACAAGGGCAAGCTCTGGCTGGAGCTGCTGGAGAACCCGCTTGACCGTTCGCTTGAGCTTCCCGATGAGTTCGCCGAATGGGAGCAGAAGATCCGGGATTCACAGGATGAGCTCAGGCGGGCTGTGGCGAACTCGCGAGGCCTCCAGGAGGGCGAGAAACTCTACGGCCATGACTGGCTCACCGACAGGGTGAAGGTCCATATAAATATCACCAATCCCGCGGATTTCTCCTTCAGGAGCGCTCGTCTGGCCGACTACCTGTGGATAGCCACGGACAATATAATGAGAGATCACAGGAAGATAAGCTTCTATGACCTGACGGAGCTTGACCCCGGAAAAGGCGAAGCCATCTACACCGGAATGGGAGTCGGCGAACACTATGTCGGGGCGGGTTGGGATGACCGCGCCGTGCTGGCCCGGGGCCCGGCCGTCGTCGATCTCAAGCGAACCGCTCGCGAGCTTCTCTATACACAGGGCTTCAAAGAAGAAGATATCCCGGATGTCCTCAAGCCTCAGGAAAGACCGGCCAATTACGATGACCTGGTTGAAGAGCTGGTGGCGATGGGCTGGGACACCTCAGCCATGGAGGTCCACAACCTCACCGGTTTTGCCAGGAAGGACGCGAATGTGGTGCGGGCGCTTCTATATGATCTCATGCCGGGTGGATCACATATGTATATTCCCGATTCCCTCTGGAACAATCCGCTCTGGGGATCCATGCTGGTCGGAGCTGCATTGCGGGGATGCTGGGTCTTTCCGATCGCTCCGTCGCTTGAGAACGCACCGAGTGCCGGGCTTCCCCAGATGCTGCGGGCCAATGAGCTCTTCAGGCGGTTCATAGCCATACAGGAAGGCATGAAGGAGGGGATAGAGGAGGCTGGGGGCAAGTTCAGGGTCGGCATTTACAATCTCGATATCGGTGTGAATGACCAGGTGGCACGGGGAAAATCGATTGAGAAAAACCTAGCCGAAAACG
>JASFOL010000105.1:0-5726 GCA_050116545.1 bacterium
CTCAAGCAATCCGACAAAGGAGTAGTCGTCATTGAAGTTAATGACAACCCCAGTGTCGATTCGGGCGTCGAGGATGAGTGCCTGGGTGATGAGCTATACCGGTCTATCATCGCGGAGTTCATCCGGAGACTCGACTTAATGATGGCCATATGACCTCGGAAGATGGAGCCCCTGTTTTCCCGGGCTGGATTCTGGTATGATTGCGGCATGGCTATCGGGCTGGATTCATTGGGGACCACATTCCTGGTGCGGGAGCTGGGTGAGATGCTCCGGGGCCGGGCCATTAAGGACGTCACTCTTCAGGATGACCGCCTTCTCAGGATCAGGTTCAAGGGGAAGCGGCCTGGTCAGCTGACTCTTCTGGCCGAGCCAAGCATGCCGATGCTCTGCGTGATGGGGGGCGGAGACGGCGCAAGACCTGAAGGCTGGGCTGGGGCCGGAGACGGGGCCGGGCGTCCCCGCTCGAGCTCCGCAACTGAGTTCCCACCGATGCCGCGCTTCGAGGACCGGCTGAGGGGACTCAAGGTCAAAGACGTCAGCCAGATCGAGCTCGACCGCGTGGTGCTCATCACGGTCGAAGGGGGCGGCAAGCTCTACCGGCTCTACTTTGAGTTGATCCCGCCGTTTCCGAATCTCTATCTCACTGACGAGAAGGATATCGTGCTCGCGGTGCTCTTCCGCGCCGGCACCAGGACCAGGCATCGTATTATTGAAAAGCGAAAGACCTACACGCCGCCGGCGGCCCAGGAGAGGATCCATCCCGTCGACGTCACCGAGAAAGACTTTGAGAGCATCGACCTGGAGAGAGACCCCGCCGCCCTGAGCCGTCGCATCCTGGGCATCGGCCCGCTGCTCTCCCGGGAGATCGCGACCCGGGGCGCCAAGTCAGGCTCGGCCTACAAGGCGTTCGAGGCAATGCTGGATGATTACCGGAAAGCCAGGCCGGCTGCCTATCTGTCCGGGATGGCCCCGACAATTATCAAGAGTCCGCCATATCTGGCGGTGACCTGGTATAAACCTTCGATCGATGATGTCGCGAGCATCGAGAAGGTTGAAAGCCTCAATGCGGCGATCGCGACCGTGATCGCAGAGTTCCTGTCCACCTCGAAGCTCGAACATATGAGGGCTTCGGTGCACCGGCACCTGGCCCGGGAGATTCGCCGGGCGAGGAAGGCCCTGGCCCGGACCGGAGTGGCCGGGGAACATGAGAAGGACTCGGCTGCCTACCGCAAGTACGGGGAGACCATCCTTGCAAATCTCGGCAATATGAAGAAAGGCGCCTTCTCGGCGAGGCTCCCCGACATTCATTCGACAGGCGGAGAGAAGATCCGCATACCCCTTGAGGCCAAACTGAGCCCTCAGGCCAATGCCGAGGTCTACTTCGCGAAAGCCCGGAAATCCACGCGCCGCGCCGAGCGCGCCCGGCAGAAGCTGGACGAGATGCACTCGCGGCTGACCGAGCTGATAAGGCTGGAGGAAATGGCGGCCGCACCGGAGATCACCCGGGCCCGGCTTGCCGAGATCGCCGGGGCCATATCCCGGCCGAGACACGCCGCAGGGGAAGATAAGGAGCCGGTTGATGAGAAGGCGGTGCGGCTTGGCATCAGGCCGCGCAGGTTCACGGTCACCGGAGGCTGGACCGTCCTGGTCGGGAGGTCGGCCAGGGAGAATGACGTCCTGTCCCACAGGTATGCCTCGCCCGGCGATCTCTGGTTTCATGCCCGGCAGGCCCAGGGTTCACACGTGGTCCTCCGGCGAGGCAAAAAGAAGGCCGAAGTTCCAAAGCAAGCCATTTTGGAGGCCGCGGCCATCGCTGCGCATTACAGCAAGGCCCGGACCTCAAAGCATGTGGCCGTGTCTTATACCGAGAAGCGATATGTGAAGAAGGTACGGAAGGGCCCGCCCGGAACCGCAGCAATGCTCCGCGAGAAGGTGGTCTTCGTCGATCCCGCCACCCCCTAGATAGCCGACAACCGGGCGGCTTCAAGCGCATCCAAATTAGTGCAAGGCGCTGTACCGACATGTGGCGAACAGAGAATGAAACAGGGACCGGGGGTTGTGATGAGGAGACAGATATCCATTGCACTTATGATGGTGCTGGCAATGGCCGCATCCGCGTTTGCGGGCAGGAACAGTGACTACAGGTTCTCGATTCACATAATGCCGCATGAGGAGAGAACATGCTCGACCAATATGCCGGTCATAACTGATTGCACAGATATCGAAACCTCGTATGAGGGCTGCGGCGCGTTTGACGCCTTTCCCGTCTTCTATCAGCTGGCCGAGGTCAGCCGGATAGAGTACGGGCTCGACTGGCCGGCCGGCTGGGGTTCATGTGTCTACACCTCATGCGCGGGGGATAATGTAACGGGCGACATCGTCCTGCCAGGTGACGGAGTGGTTCACGAGTGGAACGACTGCCAGACTTTCTGGGGGGTCGTGGCGGGATACGCCTGGTTCGAGGCGCCGCCCGAGCCCGGGATAATCGTCCCGACCGTCAGCCCGGTATCCGGGGTTTTCGGGGCGACCGATTGTGAAGGCTCACGGGACCTGGCCATAGGAGTAGCCTCATCCGGCATCTGTGGAATCCCCGGCGATGATCCCTGTGATTGCGGCTGTCCCGCGGAGCCCCGGACCTGGAGCGCCATCAAGACCTTGTTTGAATAGAATGCGCTGACATCTGAATAGAGTCTTTTGGTACTGAGGGGGGCAGCGCGCTTTCCCGCTCCAGCATCATGCGCTGTTCCCCTTTGACAGATGGGGACAGACACCTGTTTCAAACAGGGAACAGCGCCCTTCTCACCTCTCCGAAAAAGAACGCTGTCCCCTGTTTTGGAACCGAAAGTGGTGTCTGTTTTTATTTTCTGATGCGGAGCTCTATGGTTGAGGGGTCCTCCACATCGCGCAGGCTGGTGATAAAGCCCTGGATCACGCCTGCAAGCGATGTCCGGACAAACTCATTGAGCCGTACGGGCTTCCCATCCACAACCAGGGAGATCTGCTTCCCCGCGGCCCCGAGGATCTCATTCTCCAGAAGGTGCTCGCCCAGCTTCTCTATCTCGTCGGGGCCAAAGCCCGGGACATTGTCCGGCCTCTTTCCCGAAGAGACCACGGCTACGACATTCCGGGTCTCGTCCAGGATGGCGGCATCATCCGAGATCATGGCAACCTTGGGGATGGCTTCCTGCTTGAAGCCCTCGACGATCACCAGGTCGCAGGTGGAAAGATAGGCCGCAACGGTGGCTTCCAGGTCCCCTCCTTCCACGTCACCTCTTCTTGCCTTGAGCACCTCGACCACCTTCTCCCCCACGGCCACCACAATGCCGGCACCCGCATCGAGATGCCGTTTGGAATCGGTGCCAAGCGGCCGAATCGAGGAATCATGATCGATATGCTTAACCGTCCCCACGCTGAAGCCCCGGCCGCGGAAGTACCCTATCAGGCCTTCCACCACGCCGGTCTTACCCGAATCCTTGTATCCGACGATCCCAATGATGTTCCCGGTTCCGGTCCCGGCCATCCTATCTTCTCCTCGGCTTGCCGCGGCGCTTGACCACCTGCTTCATCTCCCTTAAGAGCGCATTGACCGCCTTGGCCGGGGTCACCTTCTTGATGATCTCGCCCTTCCTGAAGATCAGGGCCTGCCCCTTGGTGGCGGCGATTCCGACATCGGCCTCGCGGGCCTCGCCCGGACCATTGACCACACAGCCCATCACGGCTACCACCGTGGGCTCCTTGACATTCACGAGCTTCTTTTCAACCTGCTTCACCAGCCGCATGAGATCGATATTGCAGCGGCCGCAGGTGGGGCAGGAGACTATCATCGGGCCATGCTCCCTCAGGAAGAGCGATTTCAGGATCTCGCGTCCCACCACCACTTCGTCTTCCACCGGCGCCGTCAGGCTCACCCTGATGGTGTCTCCGATGCCCTCGGCCAGCAAGGTGCCGATTCCCACGGCGGATCTTATATTGCCCGCTGGTGGGGGACCGGCCTCGGTCACCCCGATATGGAGCGGGTAGCGAAAGCGGTTGGCTATCATGCGATTTGTCTCGATGGTGACAGGCACCCTCGAGGCCTTGGCCGATAGGATCAGATCATCGAAGCCTATGTCCTCAAGGAGAGACACCGTCTTGGTGATGCTTTCCACCATGGCCTCGGGGATAGGGGCCCCGTACTTCTGAAGCAGCGACTTGTCCAGCGATCCGGCATTGACGCCGATTCTCAGGGGGACTTCCTGCCGCCGCGCGGCTTCGGCGGTCCTTATGATGTTCTCCCTGCCGCCTATATTGCCCGGGTTTATGCGAACACAGGCGATGTCCGCCTCCAGGGCCATCAGGGCCAGCTTGTAGTTGAAGTGAATGTCGGCGATGATGGGCATCTTGGTCTTGGCCTTGATGGAAGCCAGGGCCTCGGCCGCGTCATAGTCGGGGACCGCAACGCGCACCAGGTCGCAGCCCACCTTCTCCAGCTTCTTTATCTCCCGAACCGTCGCCTTCACATCTCTGGTATCGGTCTTGGTCATCGACTCGACGGCTATAGGTGCGCCGCCGCCGATCGGCACGTCGCCGATATACACCTTTCTGGTGGTTCTTCGCACATATGACTCACGCTGATGCACCTTGCTACCCCCTGCCTTGCTGATCCGCCGCCCCGGACGCGATTCCGGGCAGGCCCTCCTCATACGGCAATCTATGGAAAAGAGAAGTCCTTGATCCTCAACCTGTCGCTAATATCTATCATAGATCGGGGCAAAAGCCCACGCCAAAAAAAGCCGCGGCCAGCCGGAGCCCGCCGCGGCGATTATCATTCTAACTTCTTCAAAATCAAGATTTTGGAGGATATCCCGCCAGCGTCTTGTCAACGATCTTGTCGATTTCGGCCTGGATTTTCTCGGGATCAGAAGCATGTCCGAGAATCTTAGTGGCCACGCCCCGCCAGACGAGTTCCTTGGTGCTGGTGTCAACAAAGTCTATCAGAAGGGTGCCCTCTTCATAGTAGGTCACATCGGTCCTCGGGCCTCGATAGCCCCAGGGGTCATAGTAGCCGTAGCCCCAGTAGCCTCCATAGCCCCCGTAGTAGCCTCCGTAATTCGTGACCTGCATCTTCTCCTGAACGCCTGCATGGGTGATTATCACGATATCCGGGACTCCGTCTTCCAGCATTGTAAAGCCTTTGGCCTTGAGATCCTCGCCTATGGAGTACTCGATGCGCTTGGCGACCAGCGGGTTCTTGGCCAGCGCATCATCCGGCGGACGTTCCCCGCCCGGCCAACCGAAGGTCTTATATGAGCTGAAATCTGCGCCGGGGTCATGGTCAGTGCTCACCTGAATGGAAGAGCAACCCATCAAGAGCGCGAGGCCCAGTCCGGCGGCCAGTATCACTGCGTTTCTCATCTCGAATCCCACCTTTCCTCGTTTGCCGAAGCATCCTCCTGTTCAAGACCCTATTACCGGATTCGTCCAGTGTCAACCGATTACATCATCCCGCGAATCCACATGGCCTGCGAGCCTTGGGCCGGCCTGCTTGAAGTGGTCAAACCCTCCGCGGCCGACATCGCGCTCGCCGTCAGAGCCCGAGAGCTTCATGCCCGAGCCCTTGGCGGTGATCTTGCCTATGGGAGTTATCTCCGTACCCAGTTTGGATGCGATTTCGGGCAGATCGGTCTCATGGCGGCAGGCTATGGAAAACAGCAGCTCATAGTCCTCCCCCCCTGAGAGGGCCTGGG
>JASFOL010000106.1:0-5723 GCA_050116545.1 bacterium
GATCCTCAGATAGTCGTCCACCAGCCCCATCGCGCCGAGCCAGCATATGCTGACCAGGCAGATCAGGATATACCTGTTGGTCAGGTCCGCCCAGAGAAGCGTGGGAATCACCACGGCAAGGAGTATCATTATGCCGCCCATTGTGGGCGTGCCCTTCTTGTCGGCATGGCGCTCAGGGGCGTCCTCGCGAATGCCGTTCAGGATCTGGCGATTCCTCAGCCACCGGATCAATACGGGACCGAACAAGAAGCATATCAGCAGTGACGTAACGGTCGCCGAAGAGGTCCTGAAGGTTATGTACCTGAAGAGATTGAACACCGAAACAACATCTCTCAGGGGATACAGCAGGTGATAGAACAACTCATGCCCTCCCCTCTACGGTCGACTTCAGGAACTCACATATCTCTTCCAGACCGGCCAGCCTCGAACCCTTGACCAGCACGACGTCCCCCTCACGAAGGGCATCGGCTATATGGTTCTTGGCCTCGGCCTTGGTCTCGAAGAAGAGCGCCGAGCCCCAGCCCATACCCGCAGAGGCGGCCGCTTCGACCGCTAAACGGGTCAGGCCGCCGATTCCTATCAGGATGTCTGTGCCCGAGCCGGCCAGCATCTCCCCGACTTCCCTGTGCAGCCGCTCGGACTCGCTTCCAAGCTCCATCATCTCGCCGAGGATGAAGACCCTTCTCGAGGCCGGAGTTGCGGAGAGGATATCTGCGGCGGCCCTGACCGAGTCGGGATTCGCATTGTATGAATCGTCCATTATAGTTATCGAGGCGGCCGAAATGGTCTTGACCCTGACCGGCTCAAAAGACTCGAGCGCCCCGGCGGAGGCCCGGACTTCCACCTCCAGCAGGCTGGCGGCTGCGATTGAGGCCAGCGCATTGTAAACATTGTGAAGCCCCGGAACCTTGATCCTCACCTGCTGTCCGGCCACCTTGAATGCGCTGCCGCCTCCCGGGAGCGGCTCGACTCCGGAGGCCCTGAACTGCGCCCCGCGCTCGACCGCGAAAGTGACCAGTGGGGCATCTATGTCTGCAAGGGCGCGTTCCAGGTTGCGGTCATCGGCGTTCACCACGCCTGTTCCTCCGGGCTCCAGGTGGCGCAGGACATCGCTCTTCTCATTGGCGATCTCCTCCACCGAACCGAAGAATCCGATGTGCGCCAGCCCCACATTGGTGATGACACCGAAGTGCGGCCTGGCGATCTTGGTCAGCCGGGCTATCTCGCCCCTGTGATTGCTGCCGAGCTCCATCACCAGCACTTCGCTCTCAAGGGGCGCGCCGAGAATGGTGAGCGGCACGCCGATCTGGTTGTTGAAGTTGCCCGGACTCTTAAAGACACTCTTCGTTCCCGAGAGGATATGCGCCAGCATTTCCTTGGTGGTTGTCTTTCCATTGGAACCGCTTATGGCTATGACCGGCACCCGGATACTCTCTCTGGCATGGATGGCGAGCTGCTGAAGCGCATCCAGCGGAGAGCCGACCTTGATCTGGATGAAACCCGCCGGAAGACCTTCGACCCTCTCGGCCACCACCGCTGCGGCGGCGCCGCCCGCCTGGGCTCCGGCCACGAAATCCAGCCCGTCGCGGGTCTCGCCCTTGAGGGCAAAGAAGAGGTCGCCGGGCCTGAGGAGCCTGCTGTCAAAGGCAAAGCCGCCCCTGAAGCTGTCCCCGCCTCTTTCGCGTCCGGAGACAATGCTGCCGCCGACTATGTTGGTGATCTCCATGATGCTAAGCTCTCGCATCGGCGATTGCCCCCAGTGCCTTCCTGACAGCTTCGCGGTCGTCAAAGCTCCTGCGTTCGCTGCCTATGATCTGATAGTCCTCATGGCCTTTGCCGGCGATCACAATGATGTCGCCCCGGCCGCTCAATGCAGCCGCGCGCCTGATCGCCGCTTCCCTGTCGGGTATCACCTCATGGGCCCTTCCCTCCGGCAGGCCCTCAACTATGTCATCGATGATCTTGAGCGGATCCTCGGTCCTTGGATTGTCGGAGGTGATGATGACAATGTCGGCCAGCTCGCCGGCGATCCGGCCCATCTGAGGCCGCTTGCCATGGTCCCTGTCGCCGCCGCATCCGAAGACGCATATCAGCCTGCCTCCGGAGATCTCCCGGACATCATTGAGCAGGCGGCGAAGCGCGTCAGGAGTGTGGGCATAGTCGACTATCGCCACCCTGTCCGGGCCGGGGATCACTTCCATGCGTCCCGGCACTCCCTCGACGGCCCCAATGCCGGCGGCGATGGCTTCGTGTCCGATCCCCAGAAGGGTGGCGACCGAGTAGGCCGCGAGAATGTTCTCGGCGTTCATATTGCCCTTGAGCCTGGCCTTCAGAGACCTGGACTCGCCCAAATAGCTGACCTTGAGTGCGGTGCCGTCCCATCCCAGGCCCTCGACCGTTCCGGTTATATCCGCGGCTGCGGCCGCGCCCGCGTCACCGCCGATCGAGTAGGTGAGACAATCGAAAGGCGTCGTCTCGGCGATCCGCCTGCCGGTGGAGTCCCCCACATTGACCGCGGCCTTGCGGCCGCCGCCGAAATGATGCCCCCCTTCGGCATTGAACAGCTGCATCTTGGTCTGGGCATATTCCTCAAAGTCGCGGTGGAAATCGAGATGGTCGCGGCTCAGATTGGTGAAAGCAACCACGTCGAAGTCCACATGATCCACTCTGCGCTGGGATATCGAATGGGACGACACTTCCATCACGCAATACTCGAGACCTTGCTCAATCATCGTCCTCATGTACCTGTGAAGTTCGGTGGCCTCGGGCGTTGTGAAGTGATCCTGCTCCACCGAGCCGCCGACCCAGTGTCCCAGCGTTCCCAGCACGCCGACTTTCTTTCCCCAGGCCTCTATGATCGAGCGGATGATGTGAACTGTCGTGGTCTTTCCATTGGTGCCGGTCACGCCTATCACCTTGAGTTCGCTTGACGGCATTCCGTGGAAGCGGGAGGCCGCAAGCGCGAGCGATGCCCTGACATCCCCGACGATCACCTGGGTCACGGGCGGCTCCGTGGTCACGGGATGCTCGGCCAGGATCGCCGAGGCTCCCTGCGACGCAGCGAGACCCGCATATTCGTGGCCATCGACGTGGGCCCCGCTGATGCAGGCGAATAGGCTGCCCTTGCCTGCCTTGCGCGAATCCGAGGTTATCCCGGTGATCATCACGTCCGGATCGCCAATCAGCTGCCGCGCTTCACCGGGGGCGAGGATACTGCCTAGCCTCATCATCGCCCCCCGCCAAGCGTCAGGAGGCAGACACCCCGGCCTTGCAGGCTTGCCCGCGCGGGTGGGTCCTGGGCAATCACGCTTCCCGATCCCCTGGCCTTCCAGGCGAGGCCGGCTGCTTCCAGGACCTCCGCGGCCTCGCGCAGCGTAAGCCCTGTGACCTTGGGATACACGGTCCGCTCAGCGCCGTCGCCGCCCGCCGACGGGACAGCGGCCGCAGAGGATACCATGGCATCGACCGGAGGAAGCAGACTCTCACTGCGCTGGGCCAGCCTGGGGCAGAGCGAGGGGACGACGCTCTTGTCATCCCTGAATACCTGGGCCAGGACGTTCTTGAACACCGGGCCGCAGACATACCCGCCGTAGTGGCAGGCGCCGGAAGGCTCGTCGACGATCACCACGCACACATACCTGGGGTTCCCTGCAGGTACAAACCCGGCAAAGACTGAGTTGTGCTTTCCGGCAATATAACCGCCCCGCGCGGCCTTCTGACCAGTCCCTGTCTTACCCGCGACGCGAATGCCGGGGATGCCGGCCAGAGTACCGGTGCCTCCCTGCACCACCGACTCCAGCAGCTCGGTCATTTCCACGGCTGTCTCTTTGCCAATGACCCTTCTCACAGTCTTTGCCGGGTACTTCTTCTTCACCTTTCCATCTTCATCTATCACAGACTTCACGAGTCTCGGTTTCATCAGGTCGCCGCCATTGGCGACGGCCGAATAAGCCATCGCCAGCTGCACGGCGGTCACACATATCTCCTGCCCCATCGCCAGCGTCTCCAGGGACCGCTTCGACCAGTCGGCCGGTTCCCTGAGGATGCCCGGGGATTCGCCTTCGAGGTCGATGCCCGTCCGGATGCCGAAGCCGAAGGCCAGCATATAGCGGTAAAAGTCTTCGCATCCGATCTCGCGGGCCACCAGGGCCGCCGCGACATTGCTGGACAGGGCGAACGCGTCGAGCAGCAGAAGCGGCTCATCCCTGGGATGGTCATCCTTGATCCAACCCCCGGCAACCTTTAGCTTGCCGTGGTTGGTGTCGAAGATGCTCAGGCTGTCCACCCGTTTAAGATCCAGCGCCGCCGCATAGGTGCAGAGCTTGAATGACGAACCCGGCTCCAGTGTCACTCTGACCGGGAAGTTCCGGCCGCGCGGGCTCGAGGCCATCGCAAGCACTTCCCCGGTCCAGGGGTCGACGATCAGCACGCATCCGCCCTTTGCCCCGTGGGTCTCAACCGCCTCGTCCAGGGCCTTCTCGGCCGTCAGCTGCAGATCGATGTCCAGGGTGAGCACCAGGGAATTCCCGGCAACCGGCTTCTGGACCACCGCCTCCACACAGGGGACGGGTCTTCCCCGGGCGTCCCTCAGGTGGCGGCGCACCCCGGGCGTGCCCTTGAGCATCTCGTCGAACTTCAGCTCGATCCCGCTCAGAGGCATCTCGTATGCGGAGAAACAGCCTATGACACCCGATGCGGCCTCATCGAAAGGCCTCACACGCTTTCCTGCCGGCTCGATCACCACACCCTTCAGGCCAAGCCGCTGAATCGCCAGGGCGCGCTCCACGTCCATCGCGAGATCAATAAGGACATAGCGGGTCTTCTTGTTGAGCAGTTTCTTCTTGAGTTTCCACTGATTGCATCCGGCTATTCCCGAGATTGAGGATGCCGTGACCTCGGCGTCATCGACCAGCACCGGATCGGCATATACCCGGTAGGCGGGCATGGTGGTGGCCAGCACCCTTCCGGAGCGATCGTAAATCGTGCCTCTCTTGGCGGGGATGGGTCCGAGGTAGCCGTGCTGGCCCACCGCGATGGCCCTGTAGTGATCGTGGTGCACTATCTGGACCGATACCAGTTTGCCGACCAGGATGAGCGCGAACGCAGCGAAGCCAAGCAGCAGCACCAGCAGCCTTCCAACGCCCGGTCTCACTTAGTTGCCTCCCACTTCCTGGATCACGATGACATCATCCCAGTCGAGGGAAGTCATACCGAGATCGGCCTCGGCCAGCGCCGCGATTCGGGTCCGCGCCCCGAGGCGGGTGACTTCGCAGGCAAGTATCTCCGATCTCTTCTGGATCAAGTCCAGTTTCCTCGCGAGGTTGATGTTCTCCTTGAGCATGGACTCCACCACCAGTCTCTCCCAGGTGTAAACGAGGCTTGAACCGGTGGCCATGACGATCAACAGCAACCCAAACAGGAGCGACCGACCCGTGCGCGTGATTCCGTCTGCCCTGCCCAGTGTCTCTTCTTTTTTGCCCTCTCGAAGCGGCGCTTGCATTTTCGGATTCCTGCGCACAGGAGTCGGCCACTCCTGCGCCCCTGGGTTGTCGTCGTTTATCACATCTTCTCAACCACCCTGATTTTCGCACTGCGCGCCGAGGGATTCCGCTCGATCTCAGCGGCGGTCGGCGGCAACGGCTTTGGAGTCACGAGTTTGAATACGGCTGCCTTGCCGCAGTCACACACGATTCTTCCCGGCGGGCAAACACACTTACCCGAGA
>JASFOL010000107.1:0-5697 GCA_050116545.1 bacterium
TCCTTGAGCATGACAGAATATCGACATCGGTCTCCCTTGTGCTTGGCCTCTTGCTGGCCCAGAAGGTGGTCGCCTTCATCAGGGGAGTGGTCTTTGCCAGGCTGCTTGGAACCAGCGAGTATGGAATCTACACGCTGGGCTTCTTCCTGGTGCTGATAATGGTCGCGGTCACAAGCCTCGGGATACCGTCGTCCTTCGGACGCTATGCCCCTCGCTACCGGACGCGCGAGGGCCTGCGGTGGTTCTTCCGCAAGGCCTATACGCTCAACATCATCTTCTCGCTCGCGGTCGGAGCCGTGGTCTTCATCTTTCCGGCCTTCTTCTCCAATCTGATTTACGGGGACCCGTCGTACTCCGGGGTGATGATGATCGTCGCGGTCTGCGTCCCGGGCCTGGTGATTCTGACCAATCTGATGAACACCTTCTCGGGCCTCAAGCTCTTCAGGGCCAGCTCGGTCACGCAGTTCTCCCAGGTCGCCTTCTTTGCCATTGTCGGCACCATGTTCGCTCTTGCGTACGCTTCGGCATCCAGCGCGCTTTTCGCGCTTGCCCTTTCTATCCTGGTTACCCTGGTCCTCTTCCTGCCGCTGATGACGAGGTATCTCAAGCTCAAGGAGCCCGAGTACCACGGCCTGGACGAGCCGGGCTTCTACCGGCGCTTGCTTCGTTTCACGATCTGGTTCACGATCACTCCGATTCTGATCCAGATCTTCCAGTATGTCGACAGGCTCTCGCTTCAGAGGATGCTGTCCTCATCAGACCAGGGCGTTTACTCTGCCGCGGTGAACCTCGCGGCCACCATCTCCGCTGTCGGCCTGGCTGTCAACAATGTGATCTTCCCTCACCTGAGCACGGCATGGGAGGCGGGGGAGAAGGATCGGGCGATCCTGAGCCTGGACATCGCGATCAGGTTCACGGCTGTCGCGCTTACGGTGATAGGGCTGGCCCTGATCCTGCTCGGCAAGCCCATCATTCTGGTCCTCCTCGGTGAGGCATATGCGGCGGGAGCCCAGGTGCTTCCCTATATCGTAGTCTTCTATCTTCTGACCATATCCGTCTGGCTTTTCGGCGTATATGCGAGCCTGGTCGAGAGAACCTATGTCTCCACGATCGGTCTGGTAAGCGCTCTCCCGGTCAACGTGGCACTCAATCTTGCCCTGATCCCGAGATTGGGAATAGTGGGAGCGGGCCTGGCCACGATGCTCTCATATGTATTGCTGTGGGTCATTGTGGTCTCTGTCTGCGTGGCCTTCGGAATGCCCCTGAGACCGAGAACGATTGCAGCGTCGCTCTTCCCGTTCCTGCTCCTGCTGCCGCCGCTGCTCGCGGCCTGCACGGTTGTGGGCGCCACATACCTGTGCTTCCGGACGGAGTGGATCGTGAGGCGCAGCGAGCGGCGGAAGGTCTTCGATGAGGTTGTTGTCTTCCTGGCCAGGTTGCGGAATCGATAGATACGGACGGCATCGCCGGCAGGGAGACCTGACCGTGCCGGGCGCGGCCCGAGGGATACCCGGCAAGGCCTGAGAGATGAGGCCTCAGGTTTGACTTGAACATCGGGAAGCCCCCTAATAGAATACTGCGGAAGGGATATTGAAGGTGCCGGGGTGGCGGAACTGGTAGACGCCGGGGACTTAAAATCCCCTGGATCGTAAGGTCCGTGTCGGTTCGACTCCGACCCTCGGCACCAGATCTCTGCTCATGCCCGGCCCCCGGTGGACCCGGCGTCCCACTTTAAAGTAAGTTCTTAGCAAGACTTGCTAACTTCTTTGTGTAATGAATGAAACACCTGGCTCAAACGGGTTTATTGAACTTGACTTCGGCGCTCTATTGAGATATAATGGGCTTAGCCGGCACGAGGATGCGGTGCGGGGCAGGGAAGCCTGGCTTGACAAATCGCCCGCTTCTTTGCAGGCGGGGGACTTTGTTTCTGCCCATTTGGCGCTCATAAGCACGACAATCGAGCCGATGCCACACGCGCCCGATTTAAGTCCTGCCGACAAAGCGTTGAAGTGCTTGAACATCCCGTGCCGGCCCCGACTTCCCATCTTGACATACCTCCAACCGGTAGCTATCCTACCACTTGACTCTACACAGGGAGGATGCCGTGAGGATTGTTCTGGCTCTGCTGGTATTGCTGTTAGGCCCGGAGGGTTTGTTCGCCCAGGGACGTGCTATCGATTGGAAGGGCGAGGAGAAGTTCCCTCAACCACCCAAAGTCTCAGAAGCCCTCGTCGATTCTCTCGGACGCCAGTACTATAACCTGAAGTTCAAGCTGGATCCGTCCTGGGCGACCACCAAAGGATTCCACGAATACGACGATAAGCTGCCGACCTATTTCCAGCGCAAGGTCAACCGTTTCTTGATGCAGTCCGCCCGCATACACAAGCGGCTGGACAAGGTGGTTGAAGACAGCCTGAGCATCGAGAAGTGGATCGACTACAAGGCAATCCTGGCCGACATTGACACCCAGGTCTTTCTCCTCGATGAGCTCAAAGTCTGGAAGTCCTGGCCCACGCTTTATGCGGACGGCATGATCGGAGGAATCTATTCCCTGCTGGTGAGCCCGGAAAAGGAGAATCTGGAGTCGAATCTCGCCGCCCGCCTCTCGGGGTTACCCGAGGTGATGGGCCGCGCGCGTGAGAACCTGACCGAACCCTCAAGGCTGCACTGCCAGGTCGCGTCAAGAAGCCTCAGGGACTTCCTTCCCTTCCTCGAGGACCTTGCCGGCCCCACGGCCGACATCAGCGTGGACCCGGCCCTGATCGATTCGGCTGCGGTTTCACTGGCGGGCTTCGCCGACTACCTGGACTCGCTTGCCGTCAACGCCGACCCGGAATTCGCCCTCGGCTACGACAACTTCATCAGGCTCCTGGATCTCAAGCACATGATCAGGGAGTATCCTGAGGACCTGGTGGCCTATGCCGAGCAGGTCCTGTCAAAGACAGGCCAGGCCCTGGAGGACCTTCCGGAGGACACAGGCGGCGGATCCTTCGATACCACCGCCGCCCTGGAGCTGGAACCCGCAGACCTGCTTGACCACTACAGGGTGGAAGCCGAATCGGCGCTGGCCTTCATTGAGCGCCGCGACCTGATGACCCTGTCGGGCGGATCCAGGCTGGAGATCGCGGCGACGCCGGCTTTCCTGAGAAACCTGATCCCGGGGTACGCGTATCTGCCGCCGGGGCCGCTGGACGATGACCAGGTGGGGCGCTTCTTCGTTCCGCTTCCGGACGTGCTGGGCCCGGATGCGAAGATCAGGCATCAGCGGGATTTCACCCGGGGCACCTTCACCGGCCCGGTGATACATGAAACCTATCCGGGGCACCACCTGCAGCTCGGGACCGCCAACCGCAACATGTCCTTTGTGCGCCGGCTTCAGGCAGACACCTTCACCATCGAGGGATGGGCACTCTATTGCGAGGAACTAATGGCCCGGGAGGGCTATGGTGGAAATGCCCAGATGAGACGCGTCCTGGAGGGCATCATTTACCGCGCCGCGCGCCTCATCGTGGATGTCAGGATGCAGACCGGCGAGTATTCGCTTGAAGAAGCCATAGAGTTTATGATAAACGAGACCGGATGGTCCCGGAGTTACATCGAAAAAGAAGTAATGAGATATGCGGTGGAACCTGCGCAGGCGATGAGTTATATTATCGGTAAGAGGGAGATTATGAATATAAGGGATGATTTGAGGGGTGAGATGGGAGACGCATTCACCTTGAAGGCATTTCATGACAACCTGCTGTCCTGTGGTTCGATACAGTTGTATCTGCTCAGGACATGCGTGCTGTTGAAGTCCTGACCGGGGAAAAGGGGGGAGTGAGAGTGGCAAGAGGCATGAAGTCAGCATGGCTTATTGTCTGTATCTGCCTGGCGCTGGTATCCGGCGCCCGGGCTACCAAGCTTGCCGGTGAGTTCCTGGCAACTGGCTTTGGCGCGAAGGCACTGGGTATGGGTGGAGCATTCGTCTCGGTGGCCGACGACGCAAGCGCGGTCTACTGGAACCCGGCCGGACTGACAATGATCGACCGCAATGAGCTGCTGTTTATGCACTCGCAGCGCTTCGGCGGCATGGTGGACTATACGACTATCAGTTTCGCGAGCAGGCTTTCCGATGAACCCGGCAGGGAAAGCACGGGGGGCTTGAGCATCATCTGGATGAGAGTGAGCGATATCGCCCTCACTTCTCACCTGGACACTCCAGGCGTGGACTTCATCGACGAGCCCGATCCTGAGACGGGGATTCCCAATGGCAGGTGGGACCCGGGCGAGAGAAGGCTCTGGGATCCTGACAGGGTCCGATGGGAAAGCGATGATGAGATCGCGGGTTATCTTTCATATGCCAGGAATCTCGGCCCCCGGATGTCCCTGGGGCTCAATGCCAAGATCATCTGGAAAAGCATAGCCGATATCTCGGCCCTCGGGTTCGGCCTGGACGCCGCGCTTCTGTATGACCTGATGGAGAACTGGAGGCTCGGAGTCAATGTTCAGGATTTTACCACCACGCCGCTCTACTGGGACGGATGGTATTATCTGGACGATTCCCCCGACGGCAAGTACAAGGTCAGCACCAAGGAGACAATATACCCGACGCTCAAGGTCGGCACTTCATATACGCTTCCGGTCTCGGCCATCTCCGGAGACCTGACCTTCGCCTTCGACACCGACTTGAGGTTCGAGGGACTGGAGGACTATGAGGCCGACTTCAACTTTTCCAGTGTCAGCGGTGATATCAGGCTGGGCCTTCTCTATGAGTACAAGGAGATGCTGCGCCTGGCGCTGGGGATGGACCGCCAGGAGCCAACGGCCGGCATAGGCCTTAGCGCCGGGCAGTTCGACCTTGACTATGCCTTCTGGAGAGACGAGGCCCTTGACAATACACACAGGATCTCGGCCGGCATGCACTTCTAGCGCCGCTCTCCCGGCGGCAGAGCCGGAAGGACCCGAAGCGGATGCATAGACTGATCGTCGGCGGCAGGGAACAGAACAGCTCCTCTTCTTTCGAAGTCCTCAACCCATTTGATTCGTCCCTGATCGACACCGTCGCATCGGCCGAGCCCGGGCATATAGAAGAGGCCCTCTCAGCCGCGGAGGCCGCGAGACCCCGGATCAGGGCGCTTCCCCGCAGCGAGCGGGCCAGAATTCTCCACGGGGTATCCGCTCAGCTCAATGCCCGGAGCGATGAACTGAGCCGGCTGCTTGCGGCCGAGGCGGGAAAGACCCTGAAGGAAGCGCGCGGAGAGGTGGCGCGCGCGGCCAGCACCTTCGCTTTCGCGGGTGATGAGGCCAGGCGGCTTGCAGGCGAGATCGTCCCCTTCGACGCGGTGCCCGGCGGGCGTCTCAGGCAGGGCTACAGTCTCAAGGTTCCCCTGGGAACCATACTGGCGATCACGCCGTACAATTTCCCTGTGAACCTGGCCGCGCACAAGATCGCGCCGGCGATGGCCGCGGGCAATCCATTCATCCTGAAGCCGGCCAGTGTGACTCCACTCTGCGATATCATGCTTGGAAAGATCATTGTCGAGGCGGGCTTTCCCGCCGGGGGCGTCAGCGTGCTCCCCGGTCCGGGGTCTTCGGTAGGGCTCCGGCTGGTGCGCGACCCGAGGCCCAGGATGGTCACCTTCACCGGCTCCGTGGAGGTGGGCAAGCAGATAGCCCGCGAGGCGGGGTATAAGAAGATCGGCATGGAACTGGGAT
>JASFOL010000108.1:0-5660 GCA_050116545.1 bacterium
CGTGACCCGGAAGACCCTGGACATCATCAAAGAAGTCCTTGCCAAGTGGGCCCTCATGTAGAGCCCAAATAGCACCAAATTCAAATTTGGGGTCAGGTACCGATTCTTGAATTCTCTGAATCGGTACCTGACCCCTTTCTTGAATTCAATTCTTGCGACCCGACCCTGGTTTCTGAATTCTTGACCGGGAGTCCCCACGATCCTATGATCCTGTTGCCCTCCAGAGAGCCCCGTATTCATGGCCACTGTCTTGCGTGGCAGCCTGCTTATGCCTGAAAGCTTCCGCGGAAGCCTCCCATGATAGCCGTAGGGGGAGGAACCATGCTTGCCAGGGTATTCACAGCGAGCATCATCGGAATCGATGGGATCCCGGTGGAGGTCGAGGTCGATATTGTGTTCGGCATGCCGCGCTTCGACATGGTGGGGCTGCCGTCTGAGGAGGTCCGGGAGAGCCGCTTTCGCGTTCAGTCTGCGATGAAGAACAGCGGTCTGGATGTGCCACATGACCGGGTAACCGTGAACCTGGCCCCGGCCACTCTCAGGAAGGTGGGAACCAGTTTCGATCTTCCCCTCGCTGTAGGCATGGGCGCTGCAAGCGGCCAGATACCGTCCGGGGAAGCTTCGCGCTACCTGATAATGGGCGAGCTGTCCCTGGACGGACAGGTGAAGTCGATTCGAGGCACGCTCTGCATGGTGTCGGCTTCCAATGGCATGGACCTGAACGGCGTTGTTGTACCGGCGGCCAATGCTCGGGAAGCAGCCATCTGCACCGAGCGGCCCGTCTATGGCGTTTCCTCACTCACGGAGGTCTTCGGGCTGATTCGGGGGACCGTGGACATCGCGGCCGCGGAACCGGAACCGGCCGCAGTGCCCACGGGGCAGGTAACTGCCCTGGACTTCTCGGAGATCCGCGGGCAGGAGCATGCCCGGCGGGCGGTGGAAGTCGCCGCGGCCGGCGGTCACAACATCTTGATGATAGGTCCCCCGGGAAGCGGCAAGACCATGATTGCCCGGAGGATCCCGACTATACTTCCGGCGATGTCGATAGAGGAAGCTATAGAGACCACAAAAATCTTCTCGGTGGCGGGGAGGCTCAAGCATGACGGACTGATGAGCGCGCGTCCCTTTCGTGCTCCGCATCACACGGTGAGCAATGCCGCCTTGATAGGCGGGGGTAGCTTTCCGCGGCCGGGTGAGGTGAGTCTGGCCAATCATGGGGTGCTTTTTCTGGATGAGTTCACCGAGTTCAAGCGCAGCGCAATAGAGGTCATGCGCCAACCTCTGGAGGACAGGAGGGTGACCATAGCCCGCGCTCATGCCACCGCGACCTTCCCGGCGAGCTTCATGCTGATTGCTGCCATGAATCCTTGTCCGTGCGGAAACCTGACCGACCCCAGGAAAGCGTGCCGGTGCGGGGCAAGAGACATAGATCGCTACCGCCGCAAGATCTCAGAACCAATACTCGACCGGATAGACATCCACATCGAAGTGCCGCCCGCCGAATACAGGGACATCTCGGGTACCGACCCGTCGGAAACGTCTGAAGCCATGAGGGCGAGGGTGACGGAGTGCCGGCGAGTCCAGGAGGATCGCTTCCGCTCCCAACCATCCATCTTCACCAATTCCCAGATGCCGGCAAGTGTCATCGCCAAAAACTGCGGCCTCGACAGGGAGGGGAAGGCACTGCTCCGAACGGCCTGCGCACGGCTGGGACTGAGCGCCCGGTCCTATTCGAAAGTCCTCAAGATAGCCCGTACCATCGCAGACCTTGATTCTCGCGGTAACATCAAGACCAGCCATTTGGCGGAGGCCGTTCAATACCGGTCACTCGATTTCGGATAGCCTGCAAGGTCATCCAAATCTGTGGCCGCGTCCAAGGACCCGTGCCCCCCCTCAGGACCGGCCCTCAGGTCCCTGCCAGGCCCTGAATCGGCCCGATCCTGCCCTGTACCCCGGGGCCAAGCAAAAACCTTGACCTCCAATATGCTCTGTGGTATGCTCTCGCCGCCTTCGAAGACATGGCCAATCAAGCGTGATTCGGAGCAGTGTAGCGAGCGCGGGCAGAGCATCAGGTCGTGATCTTTGCAGTATGTCTTATGCGGGGATAAGCGGCGGCGCGTATCAACAGGTTCCCCAACCGCGGGTCTGTTGAGAACCGGGAACTCATGGACGAGTTCTGTCAAACTCAGGATTGGGGCTTGAGGTGATGGAATTACCTCTGAAGGTGAGGCCGCAGTGCCGTCCGGGAGGCGTACGGTACGAGCGGCTTTCTGCGTTTCGGGCGGATGTCAGATATGACCATTTGAACAGATGCCCCATATCAGCTTATGGAGGGAGGTGATGTTCCACCAATCTGCAGTCGGCTTTTCCTTGAGTCCTCTGAATTGATCCGGCTGATCTCCGGCCGGGTGGCGGGGCAGAGGATGGAATGAAAGGAATGCAAGGGAGGTTGGAAATGAGAAAGCAGTTAGTGTTGGTCGCGATCTGCTGCCTGGTATTCGCCGGGTCGGCATTCGCAGCCGAGGACTTCATTCTGCATCTGCAGGACCCCGATGGTAATGCCATCACGGATGCCCAGGTGGTCGGGATCACTGCGGCGGGTGAGCACCTCAAGGCGGATCTTCTCCCTGACGGCACCTATGCCTTCTACAATGTCAGTGACAAGCTGACTATCGAGGCAGAGCATCCCGTCCATGGGAACAAGCGTGTCGAGGTCAGGCTCTTCCCGCAGGACATTGAGAAGGGAGCGCCTTTCGGCGGAAGCCAGATCCACAGGGTCCTGGTGATGGGACATCCCGGGTTCGGCCCCATGATGGGCCAGGATGCTCCGATCAATGACCTCTGCGAGGACGCGATTCCCGTTGCTGTTCCCTCAGTGACTTCCGGGACAACAATCGGCGCCGGCATCGACTGGCCGGAGCACCCGGACTGCGGGACCACAATCTGGAGCGGCGGAGTATGGTACTCGGTCATCGGAACCGGCTACACTATGACCGCATCGACCTGCGACTGGGCGGACTATGACACCAAGATTTCGGTGTATTGCCGCGGTTGCGAAGAGAGCTACTGCGTCGGTGGGAACGATGACGGCCTTGGCTGCGTCGATTTCCGGAGCGAGTTCAGCTGGTGTTCGGAGGAGGGAGTTGAGTACCTGATTCTGGTTCACGGCTTCTTCGCCGAGGGTAATTTCGACCTCGCCGTCTTTGATGACGGCGTGGCATGCGATCCTGACGTCATCTGTTCGGCGGCGCCTGAGAATGATCTCTGCGAGAACGCGATCCCGGTCGACGTTCCTTCAACGACTATGGGTACGACAGCCGGTGCCGGCATCGACTACCCTGCGGCCCCGGACTGCGGCACCATTATCACGTCTCCGGGAGTGTGGTATTCGGTCATCGGCGATGGCACCACGTTCACCGCCACGACCTGCTCAGAGTATACCGAGTATGACACCAAGCTCTCGGTTTACTGCAAAGAGTGCGGTGACCTTCTCTGCATAGACGGCAATGATGATGACTATGACTGCATGTATGACTTCAGAAGCACGGTCACCTGGTGCACCCAGGCGACGGCAGAATACCTGATTCTGGTGCACGGCTATGGAGACGCCGCGGGCGAATTCCAGCTGGACGTCTTCAGTGATGGCATGGCCTGCGACAGCCCGGTGTCCTGCCTGCCCACAGGCGCTGTCTGCTTCTACGACGCGACCTGTGCCGACGGTCTAACAGAGTACGAAGCCGGTCTGCTCGGCGGAACGTATCAGGGCGACGATACCTTGTGCGGTGGCGGTCTTATTGGCTGGGTCGGATTTGAGGACTGCGACGATGGTTTCGAGGACATCACCGGCACCGGCACCGAGCTCTTCCTCGGTGACGATGACGGCGAGTATGTCCCGATCGGCTTCGACTTCAACTTCTGGGGTGACGTCCACACCGAGATCGGAATCGGCTCCAACGGATATCTGACATTCGGCGACGATGTTACAGACCTGTCGAATGACGATATACCCGACGACTATGACCCGAACGACTTCATCGCTCCTCTGTGGGACGATCTCAACCCCTCTGCGGGCGGAACGATCCACTACCAGACTCTGGGTATGGAACCGGATCGCAGGTTCATTGCTCAGTGGACCGATGTTCCTCAGTATGCTAATTCCGACAAGAACACCTTCCAGGCTGTTCTGTTCGAGGGAACCAACTGCATCGAGTTCCACTATGGTAGTGTTACGCCTGAGTCATACGATGGTGACTACACGATAGGAATCGAGAACCAGGACGGCACTGACGGCGTCAGCGTTCCCGGCTATATGGCCGAAGCTGGTGTCTGCCAGAGCATCTGCCCGGTATTCGACGATCCCATCGTGTGCCCGTTCCTGCCACCGATGGACATCAAGCCCACTTCGTGCCCCAATCCGCTCAACACCAAGAGCAATGGTGTGCTTCCCATCGCGATTCTCGGGACCGAGTGGTTTGACGTCTATAATGTGGATCCGGCGACAGTGACCCTGGTGGGCGTATCACCGCTGAGGTGGGCGTTCGAGGATGTCGCAACGCCGATGGACATGATGGCCGATGTCTGTGACTGCAATGAGTACGGTCCGGACGGCTTCATGGACATGACGTTCAAGTTCGATACGCAGGAAATCGTGGCCGCGCTCGGCGCCGTGACCGACGGCGAGTTCAGGCCTCTGTTGCTTGCGGGCATGACCTATGACGGTATCCCCGTGTACGCCGAGGACTGCGTGTGGATCAAGGACAAGGGCAAGGATCCGGTGCCGCCTCCGGTGATTTCTGTTGGGACCTTCACCGGGAACGAGTCCACCATCCAGCTCAGCCTGTTTGAGGCGACTGAGGTGAAGATGGCGGTCTACAGTGTCCAGGGCAAGCTGGTCCGGACAGTGGTCGACGGCGTCCTGTCGACCGGTGAGCACAAGATCACTTGGAACGGCAGAGACAATAACAACAGATCTGTCGCGAACGGTGTGTATTTCTGCAAGGTCACTGCCGGAGATGTCAATCGGACAGTGAAGATGCTTAAGACGCAGTAGATCTTGTAGTTCAGAAGTCTGGATGGAGCCAGGGATCTGTTCCCTGGCTCCTCCTTTTTTGCAGTAAGTACACGCTCATTTGTAGATGAGACACCAGTGCCCCGTGTTTAACCGTCTGTGTTTCACCATTGAAGACGAGCCCGCAATGTGGTATGATTGATTGGTCAGGGGCGAGTATAACCTGTTTGGAATGGTGGCATATGACAAGATCATCACAGATTATTCTCCTGGCGTGTGTCCTGTGCTTTCTCCACCCTGCTGCTTCTCTGGCGCAGGGACCGGACACGCTCTGGACAGGGGCCTACGGCGGGGCCAGCTCCGACTATGGCTACTCGATAGCCCAGACCTTTCCGGATGGCGGCTATATCGTCACAGGTTCGACCTTCTCCTTCGGGGAAGGTCTCTATGATGTCTACTATATGAAGCTGGATCCGAACGGTGGGGTGGACTGGGTCAAGACCTACGGGGGGAGCGGAACCGAGCACGGCACCAGTGTCAAGCAGACCCTGGACGGCGGCTACATCATCACGGGCTATACGAACTCATCCGGGGCCGGCAGCTATGACCTTCTTCTTATCAAGACCCTCGCCGACGGGACCGTCGACTGGGC
>JASFOL010000109.1:0-5649 GCA_050116545.1 bacterium
CCCGGAAACGGTGTCTTCCTCGACTCCGGAGACGGCGGCCTCTATGAATTCGATCCACTCAGAAGCCTCGAGCTCCATCAGGTCCTTCTCGCCGAACTTGCCGATCGGCCTCAGGCCCCGGTGAAGCACCGTGACCTTGACCTCACCCAGGAGGTCCCTGGCCTGCCGGGCCTGGGAAAAAGTCCTCGAGCAGCAAACCGTCGAGCAATAGTCCGCCCCGATGGCCTCCTCGCGTGAACCCACACACTGGATAAAGGCGATAGAGCGGGGAACGTCACCGTCGAATGGCTTGAGCAGATAGCCCCCGAAGGGCCCCGCCGGGCTCACCATCCGCTCGAACTCAAGGCTTGTTATCACATTGGCCGCGTCAGCGTAGGCCAGTTCCCGCTTGCGATCGGGATTGAAGGGTCGGCCGTCCGAGGTGAAGACGATCGAATCGGCCTCCACCGTGATGCTCTCGGGCTCCTGATCGTAGACAACGGCCTCCTGATCGCACTCTGCAAGGCACAGGCCGCAGCCGATGCACCGGCGGCAGCTCAGGCACCTGGCGGCCTCGGCAAGCACCGCCTCCTCATTGAGACCCAGCTCCACCTCATTGAAATTGCCCTGGCGCTCGGCTATTTCCAGCTCCGGCATCTTGTGGCGCGGAGTGGGGATGTCCTTGAAATCCGTTATGTACTTGGGCTTCTTCATCGCTGACTCAGGTACTCCTTCATTCCCCTTGCGGCTATATGGGCGGCCTGGATCGCCTCTATCACGGTGGCCGGGCCGGTCACGGCGTCGCCTCCCGAGTAGATGCCGGGACGGTTGGTCGCGCCGGTGGACGTATCGATTTCAAAGGAGTTCCACCGGGATATGTCGAAGCCGTGGTCCTCGGGCAGGAACGAGATGTCCGGCCTCTGGCTGACCGCCGGCACTATGAGGTCGGCCTCGACCCTGAACCCGCTTCCCTCGATCGGGATGGGTCGCCGCCTGCCGCTGGCGTCCAGCTTGCCCAGCCTCATCCTGGTGCATTCCATGCCCACCACCCTGCCCTTCTCGCCCAGGATCTTGACCGGCGCGGCAAGATAGTGGATATTGACCCCTTCCTCGGCCGCCGCGTCCACCTCCCACGGGTTGGCGGGCATTTCCTTCCTCGAGCGCCTGTAGAGAAGCGTGACCTCGTCGCACCCCAGCCTCAAGGCGGTCCGCGCCGAGTCGATGGCGGAATTCCCGCCCCCGATCACGATCACCTTGTTGCCCGGCTTTGACTTGTCCCCCAGATTGACGCGCTTCAGGAACTTGATGCAGTCGAGGAAACCCTCGAACTCATCCTCGCCCTCAACCCTCATCTTCAGGCCCTCATAAGCCCCTATGCCCATGAAGATGGCCTTGTAGCCCTGTTTGAAGAGGTCATCGACCGTGAAGTCCTTCGTGAGCGGAGTATTGTACTTTATCTCCACTCCGAGATCCTGTATATAGGCCACGTCATTCATTATTATGTCCCTGGGAAGCCTGTACTCGGGGATTCCTAGATGAAGCATCCCGCCGGGCACCGACTCGGCCTCGAAGATGGTGGGCCTGAACCCCTCCAGCGCCAGATCATGGGCGACGGTGAGACCCGCAGGGCCGGCGCCCACCACGGCCACCTTGGTCTTCCTGTCCTTCTTAGGCTTCGGAGGTATGAACTTGCCGGCCTCCCGCTGGGCGATCTCATAGTCGGACACGAAGCGCTTGAGGGCATCGATCGCTATGGCCTCATCCTGCCTGCCCCGGTTGCATACGCTCTCGCATGGATGCGGGCAGATCCGGCCGCAGACCGCCGGCAGAGGGTTCTTATCCCTTATCACCCTGATCGCCTGCTCATAATCGCCTCCGGCGATGAGCCCGACGTATTTGCGGATATCGATATGGACCGGGCACTTCTCCTGGCAGGCGGGGGTTTCCTTCTCGATATTGTACACACCGCCGAATTCCCTGGGACCGGCGAAGTCTATGGCGGTACGGAGCATCAGGCCCTCATTGAACGTGTCATAGGGCTTGATGGGACAGACCATCAGACATTCGGCGCAGGCATTGCACTGGTCGTTCACCCTCGGGGGCCGGCGCTTGAGGCTGACCTTGATCCCGTCTTCCTTCCTGGACACGCGGGAAACCGATGAATTCGTCATCACCCTGATCCCCGGATGATGAATGACCCGGTTTATGAGCTTCGATGAGAGGCAGAGCGACGGGAAACCATCGGGAGGTATGCGTCCCTCCTTGAGAAGCAGGTCGCCCAGGAACGGGGACTCCTCAACCAGGGTGACCCTGGCTCCCTGGTCGGCCGCCTCCAGGGCAGATTTCAGCCCCGATATTCCGCCGCCGACCACGACCACTTCTCTTCTATCCTGTGGATCACTCATAGGCCTTACCATTTTCCGCCGGCGCCCAGACCGCCGAGTCCCCTTCCACCGCCTCGATCTTTGCCAGGCCCATCTTCCTCAAGTCCGCCATCTGCCTCAAGACCACTTTGGCCGGTGCACCGGTCTCCGAGGCCAGCGTCTTCACCGACCGCGGGCCGGCGTTCAACCTCTCGAGGATCTCCCTGAGCCTGTATTCATCCATGGCCGTCTCCTCGAGGAGCCTTCCGATCTCATGTTCGGTGAAGACCTCCCCGTAGAGATTGCCCTTGTCCTTGAATTCGACCACCTTGCCCACAACCCACCTGAGCTTCCGGCCGGCGAGAGCTTTCCTGCAGGCCTGGAGCTTGATCGGCAGTTCCCCGGCGGGTATGCCCTCCGACTTCCCGAGGGGGCCGAGCTCGGCGATCTCGGCCTGAAAGGCGGTCGCGAACTCGGTGAACTTGTTTCCCTCGGCGCTTGACATCATGCGCATGACCAGGCGGCCGGTGTCGATTCCCGCCATCCGCATCAAACGGCGCGTCAGCTCCATCTTGCCCTCGGCGTGGAGATTACCCGATGAATAGTGGCACTCGCCGCGCTTGCACGCGCCGACGAAGACACCATCCGCACCCTCGATGAAGGCATCCATCACCATCACCGGATCCACGCGCCCCGAACACATCACGCGGATCACCCGGATATCCGGCGGGTATTGAAGCCTCGCTACCCCGGCGAGGTCAGCAGCGCTGTACGCTCACCAGTTGCAGCAGAAGGCAACTATATTGGGCTTGTAGTCCGCCATCACTTCCTCCGGGGGTCAATGCCCATCCGGCATTGACCCCTCAGTTTACACCTCTTTCAGGAACGCGGCCTTTATCTGGGCCCCGAGTTGCTCGTCGCTGTAATGCTTCATTCTTATCGCATGCCTGTAGCAAGTGGCGCCGCAAGTGCCGCAGCCCTTGCAGGCCACCTCTATGGTATGCGCTTTCTTTCCCTTTCCGGTCTCAATGAGCTCTATCGCTCCATAGGGGCAGAGCGCCACGCATAGGCCGCAGCCCCTGCACTCCTCCTCGTCGATCACCGAGACTATGGGCTCCACCTCGACCTCGCCCCGCGCCAGATAGGTCGATGCCCTGGAGGCCGCCCCGACCGCCTGCTCCAGGCACTCCTTGATGCTTGCGGGCCAGCGCGCGGTCCCGCATACAAATATGCCGTCGGTGGCAAAGTCCAGAGGCCTCAGCTTCACGTGGGCCTCGAGGAAGAAGCCGTGCTCATCCACCGGCACCTTCAGGATCCTCGACATCGCCTCATTGCTGTCCTGCGGCACCAGCGGAGTCGAGAGAACAATGAGATCCGCGGGGATATCGAGGTCTCTTCCCAGGATCTCGCTCGTGACTGTGACCCTGTCCTTCTCGACCACCGGCGGTTTCTCCAGCGAGTAGTTTATGAATCTGACGCCGGCCTTCTTGGCCTCAGCGAGCATGGTCTCGTTCCTGACCCCGTAGCACATCAGGTCACGGTAAAGAATGGTAACAGACGCCTTCCACTTCTTCTTGAGGATGATGCCGTTCTTGATCGCGGTCATGCAGCAGATTCTCGAGCAGTACTGCCGCTCGGGTATTCTCGCGCCGGCACAGCCCATGATGACCACGTCCCCGGCCTTGCGCTTCGATCGCTTCAGCATGGCCTCCAGCTCCAGCATGGTGATCACCCGCCTGGAGTCGTGGCCGAACATGCCTTCGGGAAGGAGCGGTCTGGCCCCGGTGGCCAGGATTATGATTCCCGCCACAATGGACTCATCGCCGGCCGACAATGTGGCCTCATAGTTCCCCACATATCCCTTCACGTCGGTGACCTCGCAGGATTTGATCACCCTGATCAGCTCGTTTCGCTCCACCCTGGTGACAAGCGCCTTCATAAACCTCTCGGCCCTCTCGCCCCAGGGGTAGATCTCATAGAGCGACTTGACCAGGCCCCCTAGCTGGCTGTCCCGTTCAACCAGCACCACCTCGAAGCCCCGGTCCGCGAGCTCCGCCGCCGCGCTCATTCCGGACACGCCACCGCCCACCACCAGCGCGCGCTCCACCACATTGCCGACGATGGGCTCCATGGGCTCGAGACATGCCGACCGCGCCACGCCCATCCGGATAAGGTCCTTGGCTTTCTGGGTGGCGGTATCGCGGTCTTGCTTATGAACCCAGGAGCAATGCTCCCGGATATTCACGAACTCGAAGTGATAGGGGTTCAGGCCCGCGTCCTTGCAGGCCGCCCGGAAAGTCGGCTCATGGGTGCGGGGAGTGCATGCCGCCACCACAACGCGGTCCAGCTTATTGTCGATTATGGCCTGCTTTATATCATTCACGCCCGCCTCGGAGCATGAATAGAGGTTTTCGCGCACGAACACGACGTTCGGCAGATTCGCGGCATAGTCAGCAACACTTTTGCACTCCATGAAGCCGGCTATATTGGTGCCGCAATTGCAGACGAAGACCCCGATTCTCGGGCCGTCACCGCTTGAAGCCGCTCCGGAGCCCGAATGCGCTGCACCGCCCGAAGCCGCAGATCCTCCGGTGCCGGCTCCGCCGCCTTTTGAGCCTTTGCCTGCCCTCTTCTTCTTGCTCATGCCTTGCTCACTCCCGAACCAACAGCCCCTAACACGTGGGATGCCGCCCGCTGGGCCGCCGCGCTGGACTGGCTCACCGCCTCCGGGATGTCGCAGGGGCCCTTGCAGAAACCGCAGGCGAAAATGCCCCTTGCATTGGTGTCCGCGGGATGATCGTCCCGCGTGGTTATAAAACCGTACTTGTCGGCCTTTACCCCCAGCATTTTCGCCAGCTCGCGGGACCCTTTGGACGCGGTGGCGGCTGTTGCCAGTACCACCATCTCCACCTTGAGCGTCTCAACCCTGCGCTGCCTGGTATCCTCATAAACCACGATTGGGTTTCCTTCTTCGTCCTCGCCGATCTCGGCTACCCTTCCCCTGATATACTGCACCCCGTACTCGTCGGCCGCCCGCTTCTCATACTTCTGGAAGCCCTTGCCCACGTTCCTGAGATCGGTGTGGAAGATATAGGAGACGCTTTCCGGGTCATGCTCGCGCGCAAGCATCGCGTCCTTGATCGAATACATGCAGCATACGCTGGAGCAGTAGCCGCAGTAGTTGAGGTCCCGTGAGCCCACGCATTGAATATAGGCGACCTTCTTGGCCAGCTTCTTGTCCGACGGCCTGTAAAGATGGCCTCCGGTGGGCCCGGTCGCATTGATCAGGCGCTCGTACTGCAGCCCG
>JASFOL010000110.1:0-5634 GCA_050116545.1 bacterium
CTGGGCTTCCAGCTCCCTGGCCCTTGCCACCGACATCTTGACCAGGTCCTTGGCCTTCTCGGTCGCGGCGGCCTTGTCGTGAATATGCACCCAGCTGCACTGCTCCCGGATATTGGCCATCTCCAGGAGATACGGGTTGACTCCGGCCTCCTCAACGGCCTTCCGGAAAGTGGGCTCATGCATCCTGGGAGTGCAGGAGGCTATCACCACACGGTCCAGCTTGTGCTCGGCGATGGCCTTCTTAATCTCCTCCTGCCCTGGATCTGAGCAGGTATACCTGTTGTTGACCGCGAAGGCGACATCCGGAAGAGTCTGAGCGAACTCGGTGACCGCATCGCAGTCGACGCTGCCGGCGATATTCATGCCGCACTCGCAGACAAAGACGCCAATCCTCTTTGTCAAGACTTCCTCACCCCCTTCCTGTACAAGAATCTCAATATGTTGTCGGTCTTGAGACCGTCTGAGACATGGCCATTCTGCAGGAGCGCGCAGGCCAGGTGGATCCGGCATTTGTCGCATGCGGTCAGCATAACGCCGGCCCCGGTCTTCCGGGCTTCCTCCAGCAGGTCCATCTGCATTCTCCTGGAGAGTGAATCGCAGTTGATCCACAGATTGCTCCCGCAGCACGAGGCCTGCCCCCGGTTAAACCCCATCTCCTTAAGTGTCACTCCCCGCGTCATTGCGAGCATCTTTCGCGGCTCGTCATATATGCCTGAAAAGCGCCCCATGCGGCAGGAGTCGTGATAGGTGACCTCACAGGGCTCCGGCGGAGTTTTCTTCGCTTTCAAGGCTTCGCGGTCCGCCCTGGATAGGGTACCGGCCTTCGCCGCATCCACCGGTGTGAAACCGGGAGGGGGGTTCTCCGCCAGATACCGGACTGTGTTTATTACTTCGAAGCCGAGGTCTCCGAGATGGGCGGGGTATTCACGCGCGAAAGTGTGATATCCCTCGGGGCATGATACGAAGAGACGCTTGACCCCCGCCGCCTTGAAGAGCTCGAGGTTGCGCCCGGCCAGCTTCCGGAAGAGCTCCTCGTCACCCGACCAGAGCGCGTCATGACCGCAGCAGCGCTCATCGGCGAGCACCACAGGATTCAAACCTGTGGCCTTCAAGAGCTCGAGCGCCGCCTGATGCGTGCCCTTCAGATCAAGGTCGAAGTCGGCGAACACCACGTCGAAATAGGGGGCGCACCCCACGAAGTACACGTCCTCGGCGGTACCGTCCAGATCGTCCGCTCTGCGGGCATTGACCCAGTCGGGCAGCCAGTCCATCTTGTTCTGCTTGAGATGCCGGCTGGCCTGGATCCGCATCAATTCCTGCAGCGTCCCACCGTGGGTGGTCTGCGGTAGTTTGCCGTCAACGAGCGCGGTGGCCCGGAGCCTGGATATGAACTTCGGGAAGTCTACGTCCGAGGGGCATCGCTCCCTGCAGAGGCCGCAGGTCAGGCAGCGCCAGAGATCGGTCTCCGATGGGTCCCGGCCGTCCAGCATAAGGTGCTGAACCAGCAGACGCGGCGAATAAACCGAGCCGGCCTTGCCGATGGGGCAGGAGCCCGTGCACTTGGAGCAGTCGATGCAGAGGTATGCCCGGGTGTCCTTAATGAGCGAGGCTATCTCGGCGACCCTGGCCTCGGCGCATTCGGCCCCTTCGGCCCGGGCAGGCTCCGATCCGGTCACTTCAGCCATGGTATCATCAGTCGCGGCCCCATCACGCGCGGACCCATCAGGCACGGCCTTACTTTTGGAGCGGGCTTCTTCCAAGCTCTTTTATCCTCTCGACGAAAGTCCTTATGGAGGTGGCGAACTTCTCGCCCTCGGATGCCGAAATCCACTCAAGCCTGAGCCGGTCGGGCTCGATTCCAAGCATCTCAACCAGTTTGCGGGTCTTCTCTATCTGCTTCTCGGCCCAGCGGTTTCCGAAGCCGTAGTGGCAGTCATTGATGTGGCAGCCCGAGACGAAAACCCCGTCGGCGCCATGCTCGAAGGCACGGATGATATGGCCGGGGCTCACGCGCCCCGAGCACATCACCCTTATGGTTCTTATATTGGGCGGATACTGGAGCCGGGAGACTCCCGCGAGATCGGCGCCCGCATAGGAGCACCAGTTGCATGCGAAAGCCACGATTCTGGGTTCGAATTCAGCCACTAAACCAGTTCCTTTCGATACACCCGGCTATCCGTCACCTACTCCTCAAAGAGAATGTCGATCATGGATTCGATCTGATCGTCCGTATAATGCCTGGCGACTATGGCGCCGGTCGGGCAATGGGACGCGCAGGTCCCGCAGCCCTTGCAGAGCGCCTCGTTTATCTCGACATGCTCGCCGGCCTCGTCCCGCTTGAGCTCCGGCGCATGATACTCACAGATGTCCACGCATCTTCCGCACGCCCGGCAAAGCTGCTTCCGGACGAATGCCGTGGCGGGTTCCAGGTTCACGTAGGGCTTGGACAAGAGCGCTCCCACCTTTGCCGCAACCCCTGAGGCCTGGGCCAGCGAGTCCGGAATATCCTTGGGATACTGGGCGCAGCCGCAAAGGAATATGCCCTCGGTATTGGTCTCCAGCGGCCCCAGCTTGATGTGCTTTTCCAGGAAGAACCCGTCGGAGCCCAGTGGTATCCTGAGCATCTCGGCCACCGGCCCGGCCGTATCCGAGGGAAGGAGCGGAACGGCCAGCACAACCGTATCGCATTCCAGCTCCACGTCCGATAGCAGCGTGGTGTCGAAGACCGCCAGGGTCTCGGCCCGCCCATTGCCCCGCACGTCCACATCCTCGTCGTCTCTACGGCGGATGAAGGACACTCCCGCCTCTCTTGCCTGCCTGTAGAGGTCCTCTCCATAGCGCGTGAAGGAGCGGATGTCCCTGTGGATTATCGTGGCCCGGGCCCCGCGCTTGACAGCTTCCAGGGCCTGTTTGAGCGACACCTGGCAGCAGAATCGTGAGCATCCCGTGTATCCCTCTTGCTCGCGAGAGCCTGTGCACTGGATGAAAACTATGTGTTCACCTGCCTCGGCTTTGCCGGCCCCGGCTTCTCGGCCTCCGAAGGTCTCCGTCTCCTCCAGGGTCTTCTCGAAGTCGGATGAGGTGATCACATTCTCAAACCTGTCATAGCCCAGCCGGCCCTCAGGATCGCGGGCAATGCCGCCCGTGGCCAGGACTATGGCGCCGGTCTTGAGCTCCTTGTCCCCGATCCTGACCTCGAAATTGCCCACGAAGCCCTCGACCGCATCGATCTGACGCCCCTTGATCACGGCCACAGGCAGGCTTTCCAGCTCCTCGATCTTGGCCGCGAGCAACTCCGCGGCCTTTATCCCGGAAGGGAAGAGGTGGTCGAGATGCTTGAGAATCCCTCCGAGCTCCGGCTCCTTCTCCAGGAGCACCACATCGAGACCCTGCCGTGCGATATCGATGGCGCACTGGATTCCTGAGATGCCGCCGCCCACGACCAGGGCGGAGCGGTCGATCTCGACGCGCTTGCGCTGCAGGGGCTTGAGATTCATGGCCCGGAACGCCGCCATTCTCACCAGGTCCTTGGACTTCTCGGTTGCCTCTTTGGGAGCATCGGAGTGAACCCAGGAGCACTGATCCCTTATATTGGCCATGTCGAAGAGATATGGATTGAGGCCCGCCTTGGTGCAGGTCTCCCGGAATAGCGGCTCATGGGTGCGTGGGGTGCAGGCCGCGACCACCACCCGGTTGAGCTTCTTCTTCTTTATGATTTGCTCTATCCTGGTCTGGGTATCATCTGAACAGGTGTAGAGATTGTCGGTCGCATAGGCAACTCCCGGCAGCTTCGCCGCAAACTGGGCCACCGCTTTGGAGTCCACCACGCCGCCGATATTGTGGCCGCAATGGCACACGAAGACCCCTATCCTGGGCTCCTCGTCGGGATCGCCCATCGGAAGCGGCCCCTCATCGACCGGGGACTTGTCCTCACCAAGATAGGCAAGGGCCCTGGCGCCCGCGGCCGAGGCCTGCGCCACCGAGTCGGGAATGTCTTTGGGTCCCGAGGCGCATCCGCAAAGGTACACGCCCTCCTTTGTCGATGCCACCGGGTCGGCGAGGGGATCAGCCAGCTTGAAATAGCCGTCCGATCCAACCTCGACTCCCAGGGCGGAAGCCAGGTCGGGAGTGCCGGCGCTCGGGATCATGGCGCATGTCAGGACCACCAGGTCCACGTCGACCGTTGCCGGCCTGGCGGTCGCCGGGTCCTCATACCTCACCGTCAGTTTGTCATTGCCCGCCGCGGTGATGCTTGCCGGGGATGACTTGATGAAGTTTATCCCTGTCTCGTCACCACCCCTGTGGTAGAACTCCTCGAAGCCGCGACCATAGGCCCGCATGTCGCGGTAGAAGTAATGGAAGTCCTTGAGGCTCGGCTGATGGTCCTTGGCCACGATGCACTGCTTGACCGAATAGACACAGCAGACCCTGGAGCAATAGGAGTGATATCTCTCGTCCCGGCTTCCGACGCATTGCACTATGGCCATGGACGCCGGGTCGCTTCCATCGGAGGGCTTGACCACGCGTCCTCCCGTGGGACCCGCGGCGTTGAGCATCCGCTCGAACTCAAGTCCGGTGAGTATATTCTTGTGATCGCCATAGCTTAAGTTGCGGATCGCGCCGGGGTCCATCTCGTCAAAGCCGGTGGCGACGATCACCGAGGCCACGTCGAGTTCAACTTCCTCGTCCGCCAGCTCGAAGTCGATGGCCTTCTTGGGGCATGCCTCGGCGCACTTGCCGCACACATTTTCATATTTGCCGCCCGCGAAGTTGAGGCAGTTCTTCTTGTCGATCGTATAGATCAGGGGAGTGGCCTGTGCCATCGGCACATAGATCGCGCCCCGGTCGCCCATGCCCGCCTCGAACTCATTGGGCACCGAGACAGGACAGGCCCGCGCGCACACGCCGCAGCCTATGCAATCGTGCTCGCTGACGAACCGGGAGTGTTTGAGCACCCTCGCCTTGAAATGGCCGGCCTCGCCCTCGAGTCCGGTCACCTCGGCATAGGTGAGGAGATCTATGTTTGGATGCCGGAGAGCCTCCACCAGCAGGGGAGACAGAATGCAGATCGAGCAGTCATTGGTGGGCAGGGTCTTATCAAGCTGGGCCATGCGGCCGCCGACTGAAGGAGTGCGCTCGACCAGGTAGACCCTGGCCCCGGCCTTGCCAAGGTCAAGAGCCGCCTGGATGCCGGCCACACCGCCGCCGATGACAAGAATACCCCTTGGGGGAGTGGGCTTTCCTGTCGAGGCCGCTTTTGCCGTCATACCTCAGCCGGTCATTGAGTATAGAATACCCTTGCGCCCTGATACCGCAGATGGAACGCATTCCAAAGGACTGGACGGTCAGCCCTAAGCCTTAGCTGCTGATCCCTCCAGGAGACTAAGTGCGTAATTCCTGCCCTTATCGAAGGCCTTCATATTAAGCGCTATCGTCGGCTTAGGAACCGACTCCTCGATGGCCTTCCTTATGGCCTCCTCCGACACGAAGTCGGTAAGGCCGGAGAAAAACCCCAGCATAACTATATTGGCCACGATCTTTCTGCCGAGTTCCTCGGCGAAGCGCGTGGCAGGAATCACGTAGATACTCTTTGTTTTCTCTTCCGGCGACAGAGTTACCAGGTCCTCGTCATAG
>JASFOL010000111.1:0-5595 GCA_050116545.1 bacterium
ATCGCAGACAGTCAACTGGTCCAGCGTGTTCGTCGGCTGGGACGCTGTGGTAAGGTCGACGACCTTCAAGGTGCCGTCAAGTGTCGCATCTGTTATGGCCGTCTCACTCGCCAGGAAGTAATTGTCCAGGTTCTCGGCGCTGGTCTGATCGAGTGCCTTGTCGAAGACGACCTTGACGCTGGTCTGGGAAGTGGCAAAAGCCTGCAGCACCTGCGGTCCGGGCGCGGGGCCCATGAACTCGAGGTCATCCAGGCCGCGCGGCCACAGCTTGTACAATCCGTACTCCTCTGAGAACACACCGGTGATCTTGGTGAGAGTGTCGCCTATCGCCGGGATGCTCAGCGTCGGGGTCACCAGCTTGGGACCTATCACAAGGCTGTCGTCTCCGTGGTAACCGGGATGGACATGGTATTCCTTGACTGTCCACTCGTCATAAGAGAGATGACTGACGACCTGAACCGTGTCGACGTACATGAAGACGCCTTCCCACATCTCGGTCAGTGAGTCCGGGGGATCCACCGGCAGTATTATCACATCATCGCAGCTGAAGCGCACCGGGTCCGGAACGCCATAGCCCTTGATGACGGGCCAGGCGTCATCAACCGAAATCTCGGTCACCTGGCTCAGTCCTGTCCCCGAGGGATACTCCTGGTACTCTCCGATTACGGAGAACATATCACCGACTTCGATGTTATACGCCACGTCCGGACGGTCATAATAGGAGTAGCAGAGGACGCCGCTCCAGGGACCGCCGGGCAGCTCCTGGCCCCAGAACCCGAAGGTGGTCTCCTTGTGATCGACGGCCGCACAGACCACACTGTCGATCCTGACATTGGTACCCTGCGGGAAGGTCTCCTGCTGTACGCTGTAAATGTCAGTGATGATATACTCGATTGCCTGCCAGACTTCGCAGCCCGTCACCGAGTTCTCGGTCGCGACGAAAATATCTCCCTCGAAAGCTCGCACCCGGTCGGCCTTCACATTGTTGGCGTCCCCGAGACCGTCAGTACTGGTCTGGGTCCAGGTGGTTCCGTCGCCGGACTTCCACACCTCGCCGCCGGTCACGGCGTTCCAGGTGCCTGCGTAGAGATTGTCGCCCATCACGCCGCCGGGAATCGCGCTGATATTGTTGGCATCTCCGAAGCCGTCGGTATTGACCTGGCTCCAGGTGGTGCCGTCCGAGGATCTCCAGATCTCGCCGCCGGTGACCTGATTATATGTTCCGGCGTAGAGATAGATGCCCATGACGGCAAGAGGATAGGCGTCGGTGTTATTGGCATCTCCGAAGCCGTCGGTATTGACCTGGCTCCAGGTGGTGCCGTCTGAGGATCTCCAGATCTCGCCGCCGGTCGTCTGGTTCCGCGTGCCGATATAGAGATTGCCGCCGAAAACCACGTTTCCATAGGCTTCAGTGTTATTGGCGTCGCCAAAGCCGTCGGTATTGACCTGGCTCCAGGCGCTGCCGTCTGGGCTGACCCAGACCTCGCAGCCCGTGACCTGGTTAAAAGTGGTGGCGTAGATCGAGTCGCCCATCACGGCCATCGGCATGATGAACTGATTGTTGACATCTCCGAAACCTGCGGAGACGTTCTGATTCCAGACGACACCATTGGTGGTGTTCCAGATCTCACCGCCCGCGGCGTTCTGGGTGCCGGCGTACAGGGCAGTGCCGAAGGTGGCGCCGGGAGCGATCGCCAGGTTGGCGGCGTTCCCGAAGCCGTCGCTGCCGGACTTGTACCAGTTGTATCCGCTGGGGCTCCTGTAGAGCTGTCCGCCGTTGGCGTTCTGTGTTCCCACGTAGAGATAGCCGCCGAGTTCTCCGTACCAGACTGCCGCGGTGTTGTTGGCAGTCCCGAAGCCGTCGGCATTGGACTGTCTCCACTGGATATAGGTGTCAGCGCTAACGGCCGCGGCACAGAGCATGACCGCAACCATCATCAAAGCTAAAACCAGCCTTTTCATGCTGTCCTCCCTCATTAACTGTGGTCTCCATTTGAATCTCTCAAGCATGTCCTCTTCGGCATCACCTCCATCCGGTAACCTGTTTTCGGGATTACAGACAATTCTCCGCTCTTATACAGGTTGCAGTATACCATAAAGACCGGGAGATTTCAAGGATAAGCGACACCGGCGGAAATCGGCCTTTGTGGTTGATTAGAGGGGCCAGGTGTGCAAGCCTGTAGGCCACGGGGAGCCCCATATGGGAATGATAAGAACCAGCGCCGGGGTCTTTAAGGACAGCATCCGCAACTTTGCTGCCGATAACTGCCTGACTCTCAGCGCATCCATAAGCTTTTTCGCCATGTTTTCGTTCTTTCCCCTGTCCATGCTGACGGTCTCGATCTTCACAACCGTGATGGGCTCCTCCGACGTTGCGATGGAGCGGATCTCCAATATCGTGGTGAATATAACCCCGTCCGGGGCGGACATGATCATGGGCTGGGTGAGATCGACAGCCCAGAACCGGCCCCTGGCCTGGGGAGTGGGAATAGCGACCCTGATCTGGGGAGCCAGGCATGTCTTCAATAATCTCGCCTTCTCCGCGTCGGTGATCTGGGGCAGGCAGGGCTGGAGGGATGTGATTCTCCGGCAGCTGCTCGCCCTGTTGCTCGTGGGCACCGTATCATTGCTGCTCCTGGCCTCGATCTTCGTGCCCGGCGTGATCGATAAGCTGCACGAAGACGCGGACTATGCGGTGCGGAACCTGCTTCTCGATATCCTCACGCTGATGCCGTATCTCTTCTCTTTTCTGACCTTCCTGGTGATCTACCTGCTCACCAGCCCCACCCGCGTGCCCAGGAAGAACGTCATGCTGGGGGCCCTGCTGGCCGCAGCGATCTGGGAACTGGCCAAGAGCGCCTTCCTGACCTATATCGGGATGACGAAGATCACCAGCATATATGGCTCGATTGGCGGCATCATCGTGCTGATGATCTGGGTGTACGTATCTGCCGGCATCATACTCTGGGGCATGGAGTTCATCGCGGCTTCTTATAAGGCTCCGCATGAGGGCCCGCATCTCAAGCGCGAGAAAGGTGTGCTGGTCTTCGAATAGGGCGGGGCATGGGTGCCGCCGGTACAGGTCACCTTGACAACGGGACGCTTCATCTATGCCTGGGGCGCGACCTGTCTCCTTGCCAGGTATGCCGCGATCTTCCCCGCGACCGGAACCAGGCCAAGAAGAATGACCGAGGCGAACGCTCCCGATTTCATGGTCCAGGCCAGGATTCCCAGCGGGCCTGCCGCAACCCATCTTCCGAACCCGAAAACATAGGCCCCGAGGAAACCGAAGACCGCAAAGCCCACAAATGTGGCGATCGAAGCCGAGATCCAGGCCCTTCGAAGCGAGTTCTTCTCGCCGGCCCGGAGCGCGGTCCAGGAAGCGTCGAAGACGAAGCCCTGAAGGGCTATGGCCGTGAAGTGGCAGATGAACAGCTTGGGCACCATGCACCTCATGGCGCCTGCCAGGAGGGCGGCCGCAGTCGAGCTGCCGGGCCTGTCATAGGCGAAGCGGCCGATGGTGAGAAGCATCAAGCCTATCGCGGTCATGGACGCGGCCCTCATCGGTATGTGGAACTTGTAGAATACGTCCCCGAGGAAGATCTCGCTCAGGCCCCAGAGAATCGCCGCCGCTATGATGACAACCAGTCCGGCTCGCTTGCTCATTATCCGTCCCCCTTGAAAAGCCTTATCCTGGGTGGATTCACTCAATTGGATTCAGTTCAACCGACAGGCTCACTGTAACACGAGGTCGATGATTTTGCAAAACTCATTCTGAGCGTTCCCGTAGGAATCCGCCCGGCTCATCGGGAAGGTCAGCAGGGCCGCCCTGCCCCCTCCATAGGAGTTGAGCATACCGAGATAGTAGTTCGCGGTGTCGGCCGCCGCCACACCGGGCGGAATGTGGAAGAGAGGCGTCGCCTGGGGCGCGGGCCTCATGCACTCCACGCCGGAGTACAGGCCGCTCACCTTCAGAGTATCCAGGCCCGCCTCTGTATTGGGGAATATCTCCCAGCGCTTGCAGTCGAAGTCGGTGGTCCCGCCCCTCATATAGAGGGTGTCAATGCCGAAGACCTCGAAGGCCACCGTATCGGTAAGCGCGCCGCCTGTCCCTATGGCGCCAAGGCTCACCACCAGGAAGCTTCCTCCCGCCTCCACAAATGACGGGTATATATCGTCCATCAGCTCGAGACTTTCGGTCCCGGGCCTCAGGGGGTCATTGTACCAGATCACGGTGTCGAACATCTTCACCAGCTCGGGGAAGTTGTGCGGATAGCTCACGCTTCCACCGTATCGTTCGAGCGCGAGTTCCGAATAAAGCGCCACACAGGAGTTCATGGCCTCCATATAAAACTCGTCGGTCCTGTCATTGCCGGCGTACTCGCTGGTTATGTCATCGACTATAAGCACGTCGCCCGTGGTTTCCTTGACGTACCAGGTGTAGGTCACAGTTGCGCTGGTATCGCAGCCGGAGTCGATGGCGACCAAATTGAGGGTTCTCGTCCCGTAGCGTCCCTCGAAGTCTTCAGGTACCAATGATGCGGTGGTGTCGAAGGGAGAGAAGAACCTGGCATTCTGCTCGGAGCCGTCAAGCCACACCTTGTACTTCAGGATGGTCTCATCACCATCGGGATCTTCACTGACCCACCTGAATCTGAAAGCCGGGAAAGTGGTATCGGGCAGGGCGCCGCGGTCGTAAATTCTCACCACCGGCGGATTATTTGTGACCGGCACGCCGAGGGTGGCCGGCGTCTCATCCACAGCCCCGTCATCGTCCACAGCCCGCACCTCGAGATAATGCGATCCGATGCTATCGGTCACCGGGAGATAGAACACCTTGGAGGTCTCCTCGGTGAAGGTCCACTCGGCCGGCAGACCGCATCCGGGCTGTTCGGGGTCCGAAGACCAGCGGTACTCATAGCCCACGACCTCCCCGTCCGTGTCGTCCCCCCACCAGTCGATGGTCTTGATATACAGGGTCGGGTTTCTCACGCTGTCGGCCAGCGCCACATAGGTCTGCGGGGCCAAATTGGGTATGGTCATTTCTTTCTGCTCCGCGCAGCTTAAGATCATGGCAAGCACCCCTGCCAGAGCAAGCAACAGCACCGCAAATCTCTTCACCGCAATCGTTATACCCGGCATCATCGTATCACCATCATTTTGCCCACGTGGTGGTTTCCGCTTTCCAGGTCTTCGACCGAGTACATGTAAAGCCCTGTGGCGACAGCCTGGTCCTCGTCGGTGATCAGATCCCAGGCGCATATGCCTCCCGGAATCGCGACGGTCCGCTCAACGCTGGTCCTCAGGCCCTGCACGTCCCCGGCATCATATGTCCTGCCGTCGAAGTGGATGGTCTTGACCAGGTCGCCTGCAAGCGTGTAGATGCGGATGGTCGCGCGCATCGGGAGATTGATGAACCAGACATACTTCTCCCGGTCCCGGTCACCGTCCCAGATGGCCCGGCCGCGGTACGGGTTGGGGACCACCGAGACCTCCGTCGGGCCGGCGGCGGGGGTGGTTCCCGGTATTGCCAGCACCTTGGTCGCACGGATGCCGCTCTCCATGCTCTCCACGCCCTCCTCGGGAACGCCCCGG
>JASFOL010000112.1:0-5590 GCA_050116545.1 bacterium
GCGTCTATCCGGCTCTTCTTGGACGCGATGTGGTCCATCAGGACCCTTCTGGTTTCCACCCGTTCCGAATAGACCGTCATCAGCTCCAGGTCATGATCTGTTATAACTGAAAGATAATAGATTCGCTTCGCAAGGTCAGCAAAAGTCTTGGACAGCAGGATCACCTCCATCGCCTCGCCCCTGCCGAACTTGTATATGGCTCTCAGCCGCTTCTCCAGCATCTGAGTGGCAGAGGCCAGGCTCTCTTCGGCCATCGCCAGGTCATGTTGCGCGAAGTCGAGATCCTGAAGAAGCACTTCCTGCTTCTCCGCCAGCTTTTCAAGGAGTTCCCGGTTGACACCTATCTCGGCATTGATCCTCTCCAGCTCGGCCTGAAGATCCTGTTCTCTTCCCGCCAGCTCTGAGGCCTGCTGGCGCTTCTCCCTGAGGTCGGCCCTGATGCGTTTCAGTTCCTCCTCACGGTTTTCTATCTCCTCTGCGATCTCCTCGGCGGTCGGGCCGGTCTGCGGGACAACCTCCTCGACGGGAATCCGGGGCGGCACCTGCGGAGGTACCTGGGCCGGGCACGGCGTGGCCAGGATAGCCAGGCATGCAGCGGCCAAGAGAGCCGTGCACACCGTTGCAAGCAGACCCGGCAAGTCCCGTCTCACCTTTACTCCTTCTCCTCGAGGAACACTCTCAGCGATACCAGGCTCCCCAGGACCGCAACTGCCAGGCCGAAGGCCGCGAAGAAGACCAGCATTCCAAAGGGCATGAACACCGCCTGGGGAATACGCGTGTTGACCGCGCTGTAGCCCAGATACAGCAGCACAATTGAGAGCAAAATCGCCGCGATACCGTGCAGGAGGCCCTCGAGCAGAAATGGAGCCATCACGAAGAAGTCGGTGGCTCCGACCAGCTTGAGGACCTTGATCAACTCTCTTCGCGCATAGAGCGTGAGCCTGACCGTATACGATACGGTCACGAGGGCCGCGATTCCCACCACCAGCCCGATCACGATGTCCACCACCGCGAATACCCGCACCACCTTCTCCAGCACAGTTATCCAGCCGCGCCCATAGCTGACGTCCTCCACGCCCCTCAGCTGGGCCAGATGCTCCGCGACTCCCTCCACCCTCTGCTTCAGCCTGTACTGGGGCTTGAGAGTTATCTCCAATGAGGCCGGCAGGGGATTCGATTCAAGGGACTCCAGGATATAACTTCTATTTCCGAACTCCCGCTTGAGCCGCTCCATTGCCGTGGCCGGATCCACATCTCTTATGCTTTCGATAAACGGTATTGACTCGACCTCGGCCATCAGTGAATCCGCTGTCGCCCTGGATATATCGTCTTCCAGGAAGACGACGATCTCGACCTTCTCGTGGGCGAATCTGAGAGCCTCCCTGAGATTGGCCGTCGCCAGGAGGAAGATACCCAGGATCAGAAGGGAGCAAGTCATGATGATCACGCAGGCTGCCGACATGAAACCTGCACGTTTTATGCCCAACAGCGCCTGTTTCAGGTGGTACACGGTTCCGCCCCCCCGTCCTCTATGGCTCCTTCCTCAGTGGGCCCGCCATCCGTGGTCCCCTCTTCAACGGTCCCATCCTCCACGACCCTGCCCTTATCAAGCACGATCAGTCTCTTCTCCAGCCGCTTCGCGTTCTGAATGTCGTGAGTTGCGACCAGCACCGACGTCCCGCCCCTGTTGATGTCCAGGAGGAGCTCGAATATCTGGGCCGCGGTGACAGGATCGAGGTTTCCCGTGGGCTCATCGGCCAGCAGGATCGACGGCCTCAAGGCCATAGCCCTGGCTATGGCAACCCGCTGCTGCTCGCCGCCGGAGAGCTTAGGGGGGAACTGGTGACGCTTTGACGAGAGCCCAACAGAGTACAGGACGCTGTTCACCCGCTTCCTGATCTCACTGTCTTTCCTGCCCGCAGCCCTGAGCGGCAGCACCACGTTCTCGAAAGTGGTGAGATCCTTGAGCAATTTGAACTCCTGGAATACCACCCCGACCTTTCTGCGGAGCATCGCGATCTCTTTCTTGCTGATATTGCTGGAAACATACTCGCCTATCTGCACCTCTCCCTCCGTGGGGACCTGATCGAGATAGATCAGCTTCAGAAGCGTTGTCTTTCCCGCCCCCGAGGAACCCGTGAGGAAGACGAACTCACCCTTGTCGATCGACAGGTTGACTTTTTCAAGCGCGACCGTTCCGCCCTCGAATCTCTTACTCACATCTCTGAACTCAAGCAGCATTGTTCAACCTCTTTGCTATCCTGGCGCACTCTATAACCGCCGCTCGCATGCTCCGGTCGGAAGCCGGCCTCTTTCCGGCGATGTCGAATGCCGTGCCGTGGCCCGGGGATGTCCTGACGCAGGGTATACCCAGTGTGACATTGACAACGTCTCCATGGCCCATCAGCTTGAGCGGTATCATTCCCTGATCGTGATACATGGCGATGATGGCATCGAACCGCCGCGCGAACGACGGCCTGTAAATTGAATCGGCAGGAAAGGGACCCTCCACGAGGATGCCTTCATTGCGCGCCCTCCGGACGGCCGGTTCTATCAACCTGACCTCCTCCGTTCCCAGCCGGCCGCTTTCTCCTCCATGGGGGTTCAGGGCCGAAACGCCTATCCTGGCCTTCCCGATGCCCATATAAAGGTCAAGGTACTTCTCGGTCAAGCGCAGGGTCTTCAGGAGGCCCCTCACGCTGAGCTTCCCGGCGGCAGACCTCAGGGATACATGGGTGCTGGCGAAGACCACCCGGAGCCCTTCATTCATGAGCATCATGGCATAGTCATCTGTCCGTGTGAGCTTAGCCAGAAGCTCGGTGTGTCCCACCATGCCATAGCCCGCCATTTCGAAGGACTCCTTGGACACCGGAGCGGTTACCAGGCCCTCCGCATCCCCCGAGCATGTGAGTTGAACCGCGACCGCAAGCGCTTTCCAGGCCGCCAGGCCCGCCGCGCGCGAGGGCGCACCCATGGGGACTTCGCCTTTCAGGGCCGCGGCATCGATCACCCCGATCGTCTCGTCCGTGGCATCTTCCCAGCCCTTAAGCTTCCTCGGCGGCATCGTGGCCCCGATTCGGCGCGCGACCTTGCGAATCAGGGCGAAGTCGCCGGCGATCGCCGGCAGGCAGGCCTTCCGGACAGACCGTCTCGCCAGGGCCCTGAGGGCGACTTCGGGGCCGATTCCTCCAGCGTCTCCCATCGTGACCACGATCCGCGGTAGAAAGGGGACCGGCGAAAAAGGGGACAGTGCCCTTCTTCTCCCGGCAGAAACAGGGCACTGTCCCCTTTCCCTGGATTTCTCTTTATGAATACCTGTCTTTCTCTTCATGCCGCACGACTCTGTAGAAGGCCTCGCCCTGCTGGCGCTTGAAATTCCGGTCCGGCAGTTCGAGTATGTTTATCTCTATATATTCACGTGACAGATCCAGGCCGATCACACTTCCCGGGCCTATCTCCTTGCCGGCCTTGGCCTTGTTGCCGTCAACCGTGGCCTTGCCGCTTTCGCAGATCAGTTTGGCCCGGGTCCGCTGCTTCACCAGGCCTACCCGCTTGAGGAAGACATCGAGCCGCAAAGAACACCCCCGCCGGGAAGCCTGACGCTGACCGTAAATTCAGTCGTCTTCAGAAGACCACGTGTCTTCAGAAGTCCATCCGCTTGACGTATATCTCGTCCCTGGCTTCGGCCAGCCAGTCCTGGAAGAGTTCATCCCGCTTTCTGGTCTCCAGGACGCTGCGGATCCAATCCTTGGCTTCTTCCAGGTCAGGCGGGCGGCCGAGGGTCCTGCTGGTCAGTTTCAGAATCTGAAAGCCGTGCGCGGTGGTGAGAACCTCGGAAACCTCTCCGGGCTCAAGGCCCGACAGGGCCCTCCTGTATTGGGGGTCGAGGCTGTCGATTTCCAGGTCTCCCACGAACCCGCCCTTTCCCTTGGTTTCGGTATCATCGCTGTACTCGGCCGCAAGATCCTCGAAGCTCTCTCCCGCAACGGCCCTGTCGCGCACTTCCTCGGCCCGCCTGAGGGCCGCAAGCGTATCCTCCCGGCTGGGGCGCATCTCGATGAAGATATGACTCAGGGTATTCAGGTCGCCATCCCTGGCATCCAGCCTGACGATCTCGATTCCGTACTGGGTCCTGATCGGCGTTGAAACCTCTCCGACCTCAAGATCGCCTGCAATCGCCGCGAGGTCCTCCCGCATATCACCGATCGAAACCGTGCCCAGGGCACCACCGTTTGCCCGCGTCGCGGCATCATCGGACATGTCCGCCGCGATCGCCGCGAAGGACTCGCCGTCTCTGGTCCGTTCCATGATGGTGTCTATCCGCTGCGATGCGCGGATTTCCCTTTCAGTCGACACTCTGGGAATCACTATGATGTGGGCAAGACCGACAACCTCGGGCACGCCGGGAATCGAATCCGGTTTGGTGTCGTAGAATTCCTGAATCTCGGCTTCGGTGATCATGACATTCCGGAACTCCTGTCTCATGAAGCGGGAGACCATCAGCTGATTCTCGATGTCCTTGCGGTACTGGGCCTTCAGATCCTTAAGATTCATGCCCTGGCGCGCGAGTTCCTGCTCGAAGGCGGCTTCCGACCCGCTGGCCGCGATCATGTCATTGACCCAGTCGTCCAGGGCGTCCTCAACCTCGGTCCGGGTGATTTCGATTCCAAGCTTCTTGGCCTTGGCGATCACAATGTGCCGCTCAATCACGCTGTCAAGCAGATCGTCCCTGAGCGCGGCTATCCCCGCCGAATCCGACGGTGTGGGCTCGCCACGCATTCTCGCCACATAGAGGACCTCCGCCAGTGCATCGTCCACATCGCTCTGGAATATCGGCTGGTCCTCGACGACGGCGACGATCCGGTCAACCAGCTCCGCTGCACCGGCCGGCCCTGCAAGAAGAGACATGCACATTGCGCAGGCCAGCGCCGACGCCATAAGAACCCTCACCCCGGGCCTTCTTTCCGGTAGATTTCTCAATCCTGCTCCTTCGCCAGCTTGTGGAACTTGATGGACTCGAGTCCGGCCGGATAGATCTCAACGTCATACTCTTCCATCTTCTGGGCAAGCCACTTCCCGAAAACCCTGTCCTGTTCGTATATCAGCGCCTTCTCGCTGAGATCTTCCCTCACCTCATCATAGGTCAACTGCCTGGGTTCAATTCTTTCAAGCAACTTGAAGATCACATAGTTTCCCGGGAGGAACTGTGCCGGCATAGGCGTAACATCGGAGTAATCCCCATCTTCCAGGCCTTCTATCGCCACCTCGACATCGGGAAACATCTCCAGCTGCCTGTCGAAGAGCAGACCCCTCAGCGCCCCCCCGTTTTCGGCGGACTTCTCGTCTACAGAGCGCGCTCTGGCAAGATCTTCGAAGTTTCCGCCCGCCTCCAGCAGCCTGTGCACCTCGGCCGCATCCTCTTCCGTGTCAAGTGCGATCGCTGCCAGACGATACGAACCCTCAGACATCAGATTGGGCTTCTGCTCCTCGTAGAACTTCCTGAGAGTATCCTCGGGCACCTCGACATTGCGCACCAGCTCGTCATGGAGGGCTGTGATCATGGCCTCTTCCATCACCCTGTTGGCAAGAG
>JASFOL010000113.1:0-5564 GCA_050116545.1 bacterium
AATATCATTCGCACGGGCTCGGCGGCCTCCAAGATCTATGGATGGTTTGCGGGCTGCCCGGGTCCCCATGGCTACAATGTTGGTGGCTATGGCCAGGCGTTCACCCCGATACCGGGAATGAACTATCAGTTCAGTGGATACTCGTTCGTATCCAGCGGCGACGATATTCCGGGTGATGACACCTGCACCAAGAACCGCTGCCTCGCCAAGGTGGTATTCTTCGATGCCCCCACGGGGGGTTTTGAGCTCTCGGGCAATGAGGTGGTCATAGGTGACTGGCAGACCGTGACCGACCAGTGGAACCACTTCTCGGTCTCGGCTCCTTGTCCGGTTGGAGCCCAGCGCGTGGAAGCTCTGATCCTCTTCCTTCAGCCGGAGTGCGATACGGGATCGGTGTTCATAGACGACACATCGCTCTTCGAGCTTCCGACCACGCTGACAGAGCCCAACCTGCTTGTGAATCCCAGTTTCGACGGCGGACTCACGGGTTGGAGCACTTTCAGCAATGTCTACTATGACGGCAGGAATTGGGCCGCCCGCACTCCTTTGGGCAGCGCCAAGATGTTCTCCTCGTTCGACGACAGCTCGGACACCGGGATGTACCAGACTTTCCCGGCTACACCCGGCACCAACTATGAGCTCTCGGTCTATGTCCTGGACACCTGCCAGGAGGATGCGGTCAGGGACACCAATGACAATTTCGCGCTCGCTTCGATTGTATTCACCGATGCGGTGGGAGACACTGCGGTCGGCGCGGTGGACACGCTGATCGCCGACAACACGTCTCCCCTGGGGACGTGGACCCAGTACACGCTTATAGGGACGGCACCTGCGGGCACAGATTCGGTGAGCCCATACTTTCTGTTCATATCGCCGTCTCTGCTTGGCGGGGCCTTCTGGTTTGATGATGCCTCTTTCAAGGAATTGCCGGCGGCCGGTGTCTCCGACGAGACGCGGTCGGCTGAGGTCAGACTTCACCAGAACGCGCCCAACCCGTTCGGGTCATCGACCCTGATCAGGTTCGACCTTGCGCGGCCGGCTCCTGTCAGGATCGGCGTCTACAATGTGAAGGGCGAGCTTGTTTCCACTTTGGTGGACGAGCATATGACGGAGGGCCGCAAGGAGATCGGCTGGAACGCAACCGATGCCAGGGGAAAGAAGGTCGCCGGCGGCGTCTACTTCTATCGCCTTGTCACCGGGGATACGGAGCTGACCAGGAAGATGATAGTGCTGCATTAGCGCCTGTATATCTGAGGCGGATAAGGCTTGAGGAGCCCGGTTGCCGGTTCTTTCCAGAACCTGGTGACCGGGTTCTTCTCTTGCTGCCCGGGCGCTCTTGTGACTCAACCGCCGAGGGTGGTGTTGACGCTGCGGGAAAGCTCGTGGGTCTCGGTTTCCTCCAGGGACTTGCCCTGGTGGACCAGCCTGAACAGCAGAAGCGTGAAGCCGGGATTGTCCACCACGGTGGAACTTTCAAGCCCATAGGGAGAGACCGTCTTGATCAGCTTGGATACGTACCGCTTCCTGGGGTCATGCGCGACCGCAAGGATGGTGTAGGAAGCGCCCCTTACCGCTTCGGACGTGCGCCATACGATTGCCGGCTGTTTGCCCTGGCTTTCATTCCATTGCCTGACGGCCTCGAGCCCGGTCTGGACATTGGCGAACACCTCTTCGTCGGAGACCGCCGGTGAAATTGTCAGCCGGTCGCCGAGCCGGGCCACGATGTCGCGGGCGACTTCGGGGTCGAAACCCGCCTTCTTGGCCATATCGCTTATGCGGTCGCTGCGGCCTCTTCGCAGGTCCCTTCCCGTCTTATCGAATATCCGGAGGCGCTTTCCGATGTAAGGTGCCTTTCTTATGGCTTCCTCGATGGCCATAGTCACCAGCTCATCATTGTAAGGGCCCTTGGATGTGCCGAAGAACCTCTCGTGGTTCACCCAGACGTCTATCACCGCCATCTCCTGGACGGTCGCGCCCTTGCCGTTGCGGGCCGCCACGGTCGTGGCGGGATCGGGCATGCCGGCCCTCAGACCCTTGACTTTGTTGATCTTGGCGACCAGGCGGTAGGCGTGCCCCCGGTCGGCGCCGGAGGTAATCATCACAACCTTGATATTGGTCCTTGTGTGAGGATGCATGTAAACCTGGGGAATCTGGAGCTGCTTTTCTTCCTCGATCAGATAGGGACAGATCTTCCGGGCAATTATCTCGACACCGGGGGTGAGGCCGGGGCAGCTGACGTCATCCTGTATGTTTGCGATCTTCTCCTGGAGTTCCACCTGCTGGTCGGAGCTCAGGGCCCGGCCCTTGGCGTCCACGATCTCGATGCGGATCATGTTGATACTGGTCTTGGGATCCGCCGCCCCGGAGATGAAGGCCTTATCATACTTCCTCTGATACCCCGGGGCCACCTCCTCTATCACCCTGAAGCAGTCCCCGACCGAGATATCATGCTCATAGCCGGCCGCCGAGATCGCCGTGAGCTCGCCGCCCTTGGTTTCGATATTGCCGACCCAGGCCAGGATCTTCCCGGTTTTGCGCACATCGCGGATGAAGGTGTAATTGGCGTAAATCTGGTGGGCCAGGTCGCGCGGCGAGCGCTCGGTTATATAGGCAAGCGTGCGGGCAAGGAAGAACCTGACCATCTCGCCTTTCTTCTCGCCGAAGAGGGCCTTGTATTCCGATTTCCTGGAGATCTTCATCAGCTCATCGAAGACCAGATGATAATGCTGTATCCGCTGGACCTCTGTCATCATGAGCCGGCCGGCGCCTTCCTTGTTGCCCGAGACTATCAGCAGGAGGGATTCGATCTCGTTCTCCAGGCTCAACAGATGCTCGAACTCCCTGCGGTCGGCGACCTCGATTTCCATGAAGACCAGTCCCATCTTCCGCTCGGGCTCGTCGATCACCACGCCATGACAGTAGGCCACATTGAAGCCCATGAAGTGGAGCGTGCCGGTGCAGGTGTTCAACAGGCCGGGCCAGTCGACGGCCAGCACAGCGAAGGTCACCGAAGGCCTGCCCAGGGCATACTTGGTCGGCTCCGGACTTATGTAGATCCTGACCGCGCCGGAGGACTTGGAATCCTCGAGGTCCTGGTGGACCATGCGTATGGCGACCGCCAGGTAGTGGGAGGGCATCCTGGCCGGGTACCTGCCCGAGCCCCTTATCAGCTGGTAGACGTCTTCAATCTTCTTCTCGCTGATCCCCGAACCTTCAAGCAGCTGCTTTACCGTACGAAGCACCTGTCACCTCAGTCTCGTCCGGCTCCCGGTACCGGCTCGACCTCAATCCTGATCTTCGGGAAGACCCTCCAGTAACTCCTGAGCCCGCTTCGACTCCGGGGAGTTCGGATAGCGGTTCACCAGTATCTTGAAATACTGACGCGCCGTATCGGTATCGTCAATCTCTTGATAGCTCAGCCCCAGCCTGTACATGGCCTCCGGTACCTTGTCTCCGGACGGATAGCTGTCCACCACCTTCCTGAACTCGATGATGGCATTGGGGTAGTCACGCTGGGTATAGAAAGACTGGGCGATCATGAACTGGGCATCGTCGGAAAAGTCGGTCATCGGGAAACGCCTGACAAACTCCCTGAAGCCGTCGATGGCCGACACATAATCACCCCGGGTGAAGTCCATGTAAGCGGTCTCGTACACATGCGTGGCCACCGAGGCCTGGGCCATCGTGGTGTCGCCCAGCGCGGATGCCGTATCACCGTCGGCACGCATGGGGACGCTCAGGAGCGAGAACTGAGCGATCTTGTACCTGTTCTCCTTCACCAGGGACTCCAGGATCTCCAGCCTGGTCTGGATCTCGTCCAGGCGGGCCTCGGAGGTGGCGGCGCTCGCTCTCACCGGCGCCGACTCGGCCCCCACCGTGGTGTCCAGATGCGCAACCGTCTGATTGATATGATAGAGGGAGTCCTGCAGCCTGGAAATCTCCGCCTCGCGACGGTACATGTCCAACTCGAGGTCGTGGACCCTCTTGCCATAGCAGCCGGAGAGCGCAAGCACGAAGAGCATTGCCATCAGGACGATGTGCAGTCTGGTTCTTTTCATCTCTCCGGTCCTTACCTTATGTCGAACTCAGCCCTGCGGTTCTTGGCCCAGGCCTTCTCGGTCTCGGCGGGATCAAGCGGCCGCTCCTCACCATAGCTTATAACAGAAATCCTGGACTGCGCTATGCCGAAGTTGACCAGGTAGTCCCGCGCCGCCAGGGCGCGCTTCTCACCCAGGGCGAGGTTATAGTCCTCGGTCCCGCGTGAATCGCAATGTCCCTCTATGCGGATCTTGACACTTGGATTGTCCATCAGCACCGCTGCGTTTTCGGCCAGAGTGGTGATCGCGTCATCGTCCAAATTGTACTTGTCGTAGTCGAAGTGAATCCGGTTGAGTTTGATCTTGTCGGCGCCGCCCGGTTCGATCGGCGTGACCGGTTCATTGTCCGCTCCGGCCTCATCGCCTTCGCCCGGAGTCTTTGCGCCCTGCTCTCCCATCCCCTCAAGGTCCTCGGGCGGCCTGGCTTTCTTGCCGCCGCATCCGACCATTACAGAGACACACATCACCAGAGCGAATATCAACAGCAACCTCATCTTGTCCTCCTTGTCCCTCAATCTTCCAGGGGTTCCACTTCCGTTTGCCGGGGCTGCGCTGACCAGGCAGGACTCCTGGGATTCACCAGGTCCTTGAAGATCCTGCGCTTTCCGGTGCCGTCCCGGTTCATAATGTAGATACCAGATTTCGATCCCGCCTGCGAGGAGTATATTATATGCATCCCGTCAGGCGACCAGTTAGGATATTCGTTATCACCCTCCTCGGTCAATATACTTGTGGTTATTCCGAAAGGATCGACCGTGCATATATGGAACCTCCCGTCGATCCGCGTCACATAAGCTATGAGGTCGCCCTCGGGCGACCAGGCCGGCGAGGTATTGTAGCTTCCCTCGTGGGTGATCCTCCTGGGGCTCAGGCCGTCCATGTCGACTGCGTAGATCTGGGGATAGCCTGTCCTGTCGGAGGTGAAGGCCAGCTCGAACCCGTTTGGCGCCCAGGTGGGGGAGCAGTCTATCCCCGAGTAGCGCGTGAGGCGCTTCCTGGTCTTTCCGTCGATGGTGATCACGTAGATCTCGGGGTTGCCGTCCTTGCTCAGGGTGAGCGCTATCATGCTTCCATCAGGCGACCAGGCCGGCATGCCGTTCATGCCCTCGAAAGCCGAGAACCGGACCGTGGTCATGTCTTCGAGATCGGTCACATATACGGCGGGTTCCCCGGAGGCATAGGACACAAAAGCTATCCTGGTGGCGTCGGGCGACCAGGAGGGGTTCATCACAATGCTCGGTGTCTGGGTTATCCTCTCGAGGCCCGAGCCGTCGATGTGCACGGTGTAGAGGCTGGCCTCGCCCTTCTTTCCGGCCACGAAAGCAATCTGGGTATTGGCGATGCCCTGGCGCCCGGTCAGGGCATAGACGATGTCGTCCGCGACCACGTGGGCGGTCATCGCTATCCTGTCGGCCCGGGCGGCGTACCTTCGCCGGAAGATGCTCTGGGTGGAGACCCTGTCCAGCA
>JASFOL010000114.1:0-5551 GCA_050116545.1 bacterium
CCCGGGTGTCGATCACGGACACCGAAGCCGATAAGGGATACCCCATAAGCGGTTTCACCTGGCTGATCCTCTACCAGGAGCAGGACTATGGCGGAAGAAGCCTGGATCAGGCCAGGACCCTGATTGATCTTGTCTGGTGGGTGATACATGACGGGCAGGAATTCGCCGAACCGCTTCACTATGCCCCACTCCCGGAAGGGGCGGTGAAGAAGGCCGAAGACATTGTCCGCTCAGTGACATATGACGGGAAGCGGTTGCTCAGTGAGTAGAAGGGTATGCGGAGGGAATGAGCAGGGGCAGTCTCATGGGGGAGTCTTATTGACTCCCCCCTCCGCACTCTTGCCGCGGGATGCTTTCGTGGCGCATCTGCGCCCGCTGCCCGGCCCTTGACAGGACCCCTCAAGGATTAGAATAATGGTAAACGATGGCTCGAAAGGAAGGTCCTGAGTGACGAGCGTGCTCTTTGTGTGTACTCAGAACTCCGCGCGATCGCAAATGGCCGAAGGGCTTCTGAGGCATATGTACGGCGACATACATGAGGCCTATAGTGGAGGCACATCTCCATCGCAGGTGAGGCCAGAGGCAGTTCAAGTCATGGAGGACATAGGAATTGACATCTCGGGCCAACGGGCCAAGAGTGTCCGGGAGTTTGAAGGGAGATCTTTCGACTATGTAGTCACCCTTTGCGATACGGCCAGGGGCGAATGTCCCTTTTTTGCGGGCGCAAAGGAGTTCATCCACATGGGATTCGAGGACCCGGCGGCGGTTCCCGGGGCCGGGGAGGAGTCCCTGGAGGCATTCAGGCGCGTGCGGGATCAAATCAGGGACTGGATAGAATCGAGGTTCGGGGGCAAATCCGCAGGGAAGCCCGGAGACAACGAGTCTGCCCGGGGGGGAGCCAGAGGATGACAAGGAGGGCCCGGACGCCGGACTCAGCAAAGCCCGGTAGCGCGCTGGCGGCGGCGGAGGCCGCGTTCACCCGCGGCCTGTTCATAGTCGCCGTGTGCGTCGTGCTTCTCCTGGCCGCCGTATTCGTGACATTGCTCACGGGCTCCAGGGAGGCGATAAGCGGGATCGGTCTGGGTTTTCTATACGGCAAGACCTGGGATCCGGTCTCCGGAGAGTTCGGGGCTCTTCCGTTCCTGATAGGCACCGTGCTGACCTCGTTTCTTGCGCTTGCGATATCACTGCCCTTCTCGGTTTCAATCTCCGTTTTCCTGGGCGAGTACTTCCGAGAGGGGCCGGTCTCCGCGTTTCTCAGAAGCGCCATAGACCTGCTGGCGGGCATTCCTTCGGTGATATACGGTTTCTGGGGGCTTTTCGTGCTGGTGCCGCTGGTCCGTAGTTTCCAGATGGAGATCGGCGTTCCCCCCTTCGGCGTGGGCATCTTCACATCCTCGCTGGTGCTCGCAATAATGATCGTCCCGTACTCCGCCGCTCTGGGCAGGGAAGTGATACAGCTGGTGCCTTCGGATCTTAAGGAGGCCGCGCTTTCCATGGGAGCAACCAGGGCAGAGGTCGTCTGGAAAGTGATCCTCCCTTATGCCCGGTCGGGCATGTTTGCCGGCATCCTGCTATCACTTGGACGGGCGATCGGGGAGACGATGGCGGTCACCATGGTGATAGGCAATTCCAATTTCATTCCGAGGGGTATTTTCAGCCCGGCCAATACCATGGCAAGCCTGATAGCCAATGAATTCGCCGAGGCGACCGAGCCGATCTATGTGAGCAGCCTGGTGGAGATCGGGCTCCTCCTCTTTGTTGTGACCACGGTGGTCAACATTGTCGGACGGCATGTGATCAAGAAGACGACGGTGGAGGTGTGAGACAGGCAATGAGCGGCACGGTCTTCCGGATCTTCAAGGACAGGGCTTTCAGCGCGGGGGTGACCATACTCTCCTTCGGCATGCTGATTCCTCTCCTTCTGATCCTTGCCTATATAACCAGAAACGGCATCTCGGCCATCAACTGGGGATTTCTGGTCAACCTGCCCACGCCTGTGGGAGAGACCGGAGGGGGCATCTCCAATGCGCTGGTGGGTACGCTGATCCTGGTCGCTCTGGCATTCGTCCTTTCGGTGCCAATGGGGATAGGGGCGGGGATCTTTCTCTCCGAGTACCGGAAAGGGTGGCTTGCCTATGTCGTGAGGCTCTGCACCGAGATACTCCAGGGCATACCGTCTATCGTCATAGGAATAATAGCCTATGCCTGGGTGGTGATACCGACGGGGCGATTCTCGGCCCTGTCCGGAGGCGTCGCCCTGGGGATCATGATGCTCCCGGTGGTCATTCGCACGACCGAAGAGACCCTCAAGCTGATACCGGAGAGTCTCCGTGAGGCATCGCTGGCGCTTGGAGTCCCCTACTACAAGACCATCCTGAGGGTGATTCTCCCCGCTGCCCTGGGCGGGATCACCACCGGAATACTGGTCAGCATAGCGAGGATCGCGGGCGAGACCGCGCCCCTGCTCTTCACGGCCTTCGGGAGTCCGTTCATGGAAACCAATGTCCTCAAGCCCATGAACTCGCTTCCCCTGCTGATCTTCAACTATGCCACCAGCCCCTACCAGGACTGGCACACGCTGGCATGGGGGGCCTCTTTTGTCTTGATCGTGATGGTACTGTTTCTGAACTTTATTGCGAAGGTGGTAACTGCACGATGGAAAGTGAAGTTCTGAAGATTGAGAATTTCGGCGCCCACTTCGGCGACCACAGAATTCTCAAAGACATAAACCTGTCGATACCGGGAAACAAAGTCACGGCGATCATGGGACCCTCCGGCTGCGGCAAGACCACACTGATCCGGTGCATCAACCGGATGCACGAGCTGGTGACCGGGGCCCGGGTGGAGGGAAGCATCCGGCTCTGCGGCGAGGATGTGTACAAGACAAACCCGATCCTGGTGCGCCGGAAGATCGGCATGGTATTCCAGAGGCCCAATCCGTTTCCGACGATGAGCATATATGACAATGTGATTGCCGGGTATAAGCTCAATGGAATCCGGATGGGAAGAGGGGAGCTGGACCGCATCGTGGAGGAGTCTCTCCAGCGGGCCGCGCTCTGGGACGAGGTCCGGGACTCGGTGCACCGCAAGGGCACATTCCTCTCCGGAGGGCAGCAGCAGAGGCTCTGCATTGCCCGCGCGCTTGCCATGAACCCTGAAGTGCTTTTGCTGGACGAGCCCACGTCGGCCCTGGATCCCAAGGCCACCGCGAGAATCGAAGAACTCATCATAGAGCTCAAGGACTATGTCACCATCGTGCTGGTCACCCACAATATCGCCCAGGCCGCGAGGGTGTCGGACCTGACGGCATTTCTCTATCTGGGCGAGCTGGTCGAATTCGGGCCATCCGAGAAGCTCTTCACGGTGCCCGAGGACAAGAGGACCGAGGAATACCTCACGGGCAAATTCGGATAGGAGAAGATGATGTTTGAAGAGAGACTCACAGCCCTGAAGAGACGGGTGGTGGAATATGCCGGCCTGGTGGAGGCGATGATCGAAAAGGCGGTCAAGGGCCTTCTGGAAAACCAGCGTGACCTGCTGGTGGAAGTCATTGAAAAGGATGAACCACGGGCCAATAGCCTCGAGATGGAGGTCGACGAGCTTGGAATATCGCTGATAGCTCAGTTTCAGCCAAAGGCGAAGGACCTCAGGGCCATACTGATGATAATGAAGATGGGAAACGACCTGGAGCGTATGGGAGATCACGCGGTCAACATCGCCCAGAGCGGGACCTATCTCATCGAACGGCCTCCGGTCAAGCCATACATCGATGTTCCCAGGATGGCGGATCTCACGGTCAGCATGCTCAAAGACAGCATAATCGCATTCATAGATGAGGATGCCGGGCTCGCGGCCGCCGTCTGTGAGCGAGACAATCAAGTGGATGCATTGAGGGACCAGCTCTTCCGTGAGCTGGTGACATATATGGTATCAGACTCCAGCACCATCGAGCGCGCCCTGCATCTGACCCGCGTGGCGGGGAACCTGGAGCGCGTGGCCGACCTCTCGACCAATATCTGTGAAGACGTGATATTCATGGTCAAGGGTGAGGTGATAAAGCATCACTTCGCGGAGGAGGAAGGCGAAGAATAGCGAAGCGGTTCTGAGAGGTGGTGGGCCGGTCAGGCGCACCGGGCCGGTCAACAGTATTAGAGGTTTCGGGTAAGGAGCGGAGCCGGTCCGGTATCAGTCCTTGATGGCCTTGATGCTCTTGTCCCACTGGAGTTCACCAAGGACCGCCTGGGCGATATTGGTGTAGTGGTCTCCCATCTTCTCGTAGTTCATCACCATGTCGAAGAAGATCAGTCCGCTTGTGGCGCCGGCCTCACCCTTTCTGAGGCGCCGCGCATAGCCCTGGCGCATCTCGGTGTGGAGTCGGTTGACCCTGTCCTCGACCTCCAGGGCCTTGTGTGCCTCCTTGGCATCGTCCTCCTGAAGGGCCTGTATCGTATGCCCGGACATGAGGTCAACCTCGCCGGCCAGCAATCGGATCTCATCAAGGGCATCCCCTGACATGCGCACCGACTGGAATTTCCTCCTTTCGGCGAGCTCCACGATGTTCTCGGCGTGATCTCCGATCTTCTCGATATCATTGACCGTGTGAAGGAGGACCGGAAGCTGCTCCGATTCCACCTCGGTCAGGCTTCGCTTGGTCAGCTCGACAAGATAATGAGTTATCTCGCGCTGAAGATTGTCGATCCCCTGCTCGAGCACATGGACCCGCTTGAAGCTGGAATTGTCTCCATCGAAGAAAGATGTTGTGGCCCGCTGCACCGTCTTGCGGGCCAGGAGGGCCATGCGGACAATCTCACTCTTGGCCTGGGCCAGGGCGACCAGGGGCGTGTTGAGAAGGTGCTTTTCCAGGTACTGCGGTTGCACCGGCACGTCCTCTTCCCCGTATGGAACCAACTTCTCCACCACCCGGCTGAGCACACCGACCAGCGGGATGAAAATCGCGGCATTGACTATGTTGAAGAGCGAATGGGAGTTGGCGACCTGGCGCATGATGTCATCAGAGGTAGATTGCACGATTCGGACATAGAAGGAGCTGGTATACATGATGATCACCATCCCTGACACCCCGAGCACATTGAACATGGTATGGGCCCACGCCGCCCGCCTTGCGGCCCGGTTGGATCCGATGCTGGCCAGCTGGGCCGTGATCGTGGTTCCTATGTTCTCGCCGAGAACCAGGCAGATGGCCCCCGGAAGATCGATGAGCCCGGCGGCCGCCAGCGCCATGGTCAGGCCCACGGTGGCGCTGCTGCTCTGGATCGCCAGGGTTGCCACCATGCCGGCGGCCACGCCCAGGATGGGCTGGGTGCTGAACTGCACGAAGAAGGTCTTGAATAACTCACTTCCCCCGAGCGGCGTCAGCACCTGCTTCATCACAGAAAGCCCCAGGAAGAGCAGCCCGAAGCCAAGAATGGCCTCTCCCCAGAGCCTGTTCTGCTTCCGCCTGGAGAGCATGATGAAGATGAAGCCGATTCCTATGATAGGCAGGGCATACTTGTCTATCTTGAATGCGATCAGCTGGCCGGTGATTGTG